>SKUV01000267.1 GCA_007129775.1 Paracoccaceae bacterium
AGCCGGTCGCGCCCGGCGCCCAGCAGGCTGCGCCCGATCCGGTCGGCCAGTTGCCCGCGCCAGCCTGGCGCGAGGTTGATCCCCTCTTCCTCGGCCCATGCTTCGGCCTGCGCCACGAAGGGGCTGCCCGGCGTCACCCGGTCGGCAAAGAGCCGCTCGGGCCGCCGCTCCACCCGGTCGAGCGCCGTGGCCAGATCGGCGAGCGGCATCAGATCCTCGATCGTCGCCCCGCCCATCCCGGTCACCCGGCCCAGGTCGAGCACCCGGCTTTGGCCGGCGACACCGGCGGCCATCCGGCGCCCGGCGGTTCTGTCATCCACCAGAACCGGCGGCGCGCCGGCTTCGGCATCAGTCAGCATCTGGGCCATCACCGGCATCACCTCGGCGCTGCAGGCCGGGGCGAAAACCATGTCGTGGCGGGGCAGGAACCGCCCGGCGGCGATGCAAAGCGTGCGGATCATGGTCAGGTAGCGCTGTTCGACCACCCCCTGCACCAGAACAGGGCGTGCCCCGTGCAGCCCGGCCTCTGCCACCGCCATGTTCAGCGCCGCGCGCACGGCAAACCCCGCGCCGCGCTGGGTGTCGGTGCCTTCGGCCAGCAGCAGATCGCCCGTCGCGCGGGTCGAGCCGTCGCGATCCACAAAGACCTTGCGCGCCCGCGCCAGCCGGTCGGCATCCACCAGAAACGGGGAGTGGGTGGTATAGACGATCTGGTTGTTCTGCGCGAGCCCGTCGAAGAAATCCGACAAATCGCGCTGCGCCAGCGGATGCAGCGAATGGCCCGGCTCGTCGAGCAGCAGGACGCAATTGTCATGGGCGCCCTTCGCCTCGTGCAGGAACACCAGAAAGAAGCTCAGAAACCACTGCAGCCCGGTCGAGCGGTGCTCCAGTTCCACCTCCTGCGGGCGGCGGGAATCGGCCACCCAGATGCGGAAATGGTTGCCGTCGGCCTCGAAGCGGAAGCGGTAATCGCCCTGCCGCCACCATTCGGAAAACCGCGCCGTCAGCTTGGTTCCGGCCGATTGCAGCAGGATCGAGCGGGTGCGCTTGGCCTCGGCGATCTGTGCCAGCATCGCGTGATCGGGGCGGGCACCATGGCCGCAGGCCTTGTCGAAGAGGCTGCGGATCAGGCCGGCCTTGCCCTTTTCGGCGATCATGCGGGCCTCGGCCTCGTCGCGCAGGTCGCGGAAATCACGGCCCAGTTCGAGAATCTCGCGCGCCTCGACGCCGACGAAATCGAACAGCACCCGCAGCGTGCGCGCCTTGGCGCTTTCCTTGGCGCCCAGATCGGCGCGGCCCATGTTTTCGACCACATGGGGCAGGTAGATCTCGCTGTCGAGATTGCCGTAGTTGGAATAATAGACGAAGCGCGGCAGCCGTTCGATCACCGCGCGGCGCACTTCCTCGCGCGCGGCGGGGTCGGGGGCCATCATCGCGGCCATCTGCTCGCCCAGCGTCTTTTGCAGCGCGCGCAGGGTGGAGACGACGACGCTGACGGCCGGCGGGTCCTCGGGGATCAGCGCGGCCACGGCGTTGCGCGCCAGCCGCAGGTCATTGGCGGTGATCCGGCGCAGGCTCTGCAGATCGGCGATGATCTTCTCGACACGTTTCTTCGCGCCGGGCTGCAGGTCTTCGCTGCAACTCGCGAGCGCCTCTTGCGCGGCGCCGAGCGCGCCGAGGGCGCGGCCCACCGAGGCCCGGTCATCCCGGGCGAAATCGGGAAAATCGACGCGCCATGACCCGTCGTAGAGCCTCGCGACCGACACGCGTCTGGTCTGTGTCTCGGGCACGCCGGCCAGTTCGGCCAGATGCGCGCCCTCGCGCCCGGTCTCGAATTCCGCGCAGATGAACTGGAACTGGTCCGGCGCTTTGCGGATCGTGGCGAAAAGAGCCTTGGGGTAATCCGAGATCGGGGCGATTTCGCCGCCGCTGGCTGGGTTCAGCTTCCACAGCGGCAGCAGCAGGTTGGTCTTGCCGGATTCGTTGACCCCGATCAGGGCGGTGACCCGGTCGAGCGTCAGCCAGCCGGAATCGCTGACCGAGCGGAAGTTGCTGACACGATAGCGGGTCAGGGTGAAGCCCTTGGCCGGGGCCTCGACGGGCAGTCCGGCGTCAATCCGAAGGCTGGTCTCGTGGCGCATCCGTATCCTCCATCGGCCCGGTGGCGTGGCCAATGACTTGGCCGGTGCCGTGGATGCCGGGCCCGTTGCTGTCGACGCCCGCCGCCGGCGCAGAGATCACCTCTGCCGGCAGCGCGCGCCCGGCCTCTTGCGGGCCGGTCAGGGTTTCGATCAGCAACACCGCCGCGATCAGTCCCGCGATGGCCGTCTGGCCGAGCCGCCAGCGCGTGGCGTGGCTTTCGAGCAGGCGGGTCACCCGCTTGCCCTCCCGCCGTGCCGCGCGCCGCCTGTCGGCCAGTTCGTCGCCGATCCGTTTGGATAACGCGCGGGCGGGCGCTGTCATCCCTGCGACAAAGGCCGCGGGGCCGATTTTCTGCGCATGGGCGGCGATGGCGGCGCATATCGCGATGGCCGCGCCCAGCGCGACGGGCCACGCCGCCGCCGTGGGTGCCGTCAGCACCGGTGCGGCGATGGCGGCATCCAGCACCGGCCAGACCGAGGGCAGCGCAAGCGCCCCGGCGACAAGGCCGAGAAAGGGCAGGGCGAGCGCGTCGGACCGGCTTTGCGGTGCGTCCGGGGGGCTCAGCCACAACAGCGCCAGCGCGCGCGCCATAAGCAGTGTGGTGGCGATGCCCGACAGCGTCAGCGCCAGCGTAAGCCACGGCAGCCAGACCTC
>SKUV01000210.1 GCA_007129775.1 Paracoccaceae bacterium
CAATGCAGCCAGCCCCGGTCATAGGCGTCCGGGTCCGGCCCGCCCGACAGCCGGCCCAGCCCCGCCGCGCGCCGGATCGCGGGTTCATAGAGCTTTTCCCAGAAGGCCGCGGGCCACATGAAGGTCTTGTAGTAGAAACCCGCCCCAAGAAGCGGCGAAAGCAGGTCGTTCACCGCCATCACATCGAAGCCACGCCCGGGCCAGCAATTCTGCGCGCCGGCCTCCAGCCCGTCGTAAAGCTCGGCCGTGGTGGCGCGGGTGTTGGGCTCGCTCCGCGCGCCGCTGCGCAGGGTGACGAGCGCGCCCGGCTCTTCCGATCCGGCGGCGAAAATCCCGCGCGGGCGGTGGTATTTGAACGATCTGCCCACCAGCCGCACGCCATTGGCGAGCAGCGCCGAGGCCAGCGTATCGCCCGGATGGCCGCGATAGCTCACCCCGTCGAAGCGGAACCGCAGGGCCGTTTCGCGGTCGATCAGCCCGCCTGTCGCGGTGCGGTGGGTCTGCTGGCTGGAGGTCATCGGCCCCGCCCTCGGCTGCGGGCGACGTCGCGCGCAAGAACCACCGAAAGGATTTCGTGGCTGAGCGTGTCGCGCGTGATCACGAGCCACGACCGGTCGCCCTGTTCGTGGAACCACAATTCACGATGGGCGCCGGCGGGGTTGTCGCGCAGATAGACGTAATCGGCGAAATCCTCGGGCGGGGCGAGCGCGCCGCCCTGCAACCCCTCGGGCCGGTCGATCAGCGCGGCATCGCCGAGCACGATGAATTCTCGGGCCTCACGTGGGCCAAGAAGAGGGTGATTTATCAGCATCTTGTCAGGCCTTCTTGATGCTATATGTGAAGCTGCGCGGGCGGCGACGCGAAGGCAGGAAGCCAGGGCTAATTATCAACTCAATCACAGGCACTTACATATCCATCCTAATGCAGGTTGGGCTGCGCGCCCGCGCCCTTTTCGTCGATCACCGCGCCGCGTGCGAAACGGTCGAGCCGGAAGGCCTGCGCCACCGGGTGCGGCGCGTCGCGCGCCAGCAGATGGGCAAAGCAGAAACCCGAAGCCGGCGTCGCCTTGAACCCGCCATAGCACCAGCCCGCGTTCAGATAGAGCCCCGCCACCGGCGTGCGGTCGATGATGGGCGAGCCGTCCATGGACATATCCATCACCCCGCCCCACATGCGCAGCAGCCGCGCCCGCCCGATGGCCGGCATCAGCGCCATGCCGCCCTCGGCCACATCCTCCACCACCGGCAGGTTGCCGCGCTGGGCGTAGGAATTGTAGCCGTCGATATCGCCGCCGAAGACGAGCCCGCCCTTGTCGGACTGGCTGATATAGAAATGCCCCGCGCCGAAGGTGATGACCCCGTCGACGAGCGGCTTGAGCCCTTCGGTGACGAAGGCCTGCAGAACGTGACTCTCGATCGGCAGGCGCAGCCCGGCCTGCGCCATGACGCGGCTGGTGTTGCCGGCGACCGCCACGCCCACCTTGCCCGCGCGGATGAAGCCGCGCGTCGTCTCCACCCCCTCGACCCCGCCGCGCGCGATGCGAAAGCCGGTGACGGCGCAGTTCTGGATGATGTCGACCCCGCGCCGGTCGGCGGCGCGGGCATAGCCCCAGGCCACCGCGTCGTGGCGCACGGTGCCGCCGCGGCGCTGCAACAGCCCGCCCTTGATGGGAAAGCGCGCATCGTCGTGGTTCAGCCATGGATACATCGCCCGCACGCCCTTTGCGTCGAGCATCTCGGCATCCACGCCGGCCAGCCGCATGGCGTTGCCCCGGCGGCGGTAGGCATCGCGCTGGGCGTCGGTGTGGCACAGGTTCAGCACGCCGCGCTGGCTGACCATGGCGTTGAAATTCACATCCTGCTCCAGCCCTTCCCAGAGCTTCAGTGACAGTTCGTAAAATGGCGTGTTGCCCGGCAGCAGATAGTTGGAGCGGATGATCGTGGTGTTGCGCCCCACATTGCCGCCGCCGATCCAGCCCTTTTCGAGAACCGCGATGCGCAGCGGCCCGTGATCTCGCGCCAGATAATGGGCGGTGGCCAGCCCGTGCCCGCCGCCGCCCACGATGACCACATCGTAATCGGCCTGCGGATCCGGGTCGCGCCATGCCGGGCGCCAGCCGCGGTTGCCGGTCAGCGCCTCGCGCAGGAGGCGGAAGGCGGAATAGCTCATGGCTGCCTCCGGGTCGTGGATGGGGACTTCGCCGCGCCTGCGGGAAAGGGGTTCATGTGCATGGCGCGCTACCCCGTCACATAGGCGCCGCTCTCGGCGCGCAGCAGATCGAAACGGCGCAGACGCTCCAGCGCCGCAGCATCCGACAGGCCCGCCACCGTGGCCAGCAGCATCTCGGTCACCGCCTGCAGCGCCACCATGGAGGGGTAGTAATGGGGGCTTTGCGTCGGGGCGAACAGCACGAGATCGGCCACCCGCAGGATCGGCGCGCCGCGCCCGTCGGTGATCGCCAGCACCCGCACCCCGGCGGCCCGGGCGGCCTCCGCCGCTTCCTGCGTGCGACGGGCATAGGGCGCCAGCGTCAGCACCAGCAGCCCATCGCCCGGCCCCAGCGTCGCCACCGTTTCGGGGCCGGCGGCCCCTGCGCCCCGGGTCAGGCGCAGCCCGGGCAAGAGCATCGCGCCCGAGGCCACCATCGCCTCGCCGATGGCCAGCACCGCGCCGGCGCTCAGCACCTCCAGATGGCGCGCGTCGATCATCGCCTGCGCCATGGCGCGCAGGGTGTCGGGGTCGGCGCCTTCCAGCGCCTGCGCGAGATTGGCCTGCGCCGCCGCCGCCATGCGCGCG
>SKUV01000296.1 GCA_007129775.1 Paracoccaceae bacterium
CCCATGGATGCCTGTTCTTTCCCGGCGACATCCTGGCGATCTACGCGGTGACGGGGTCAATTCTCTACCTGTTCCGCGATTGGCAGGTCGCGCGCCTGGTCCGGGTCGGCGCAGCGCTTCTGATCCTGCAGGTTCTCATTGCGCCACCGCTGTTGCTTGTGGCGCCGGAAACCCCGCCCGACATCGTCGCGCTGGAATACAGCACCCAGACGGAAGGAGGATTCCTTGAAGCCGCCCTGTTCCGCAGCGTCGGCTTTGCCTTCACCATGCCGGCTTTCCTCGTGATCCAGGGGGTATCGGCGCTTGGCTGGTTCTGCCTCGGGCTGGCGGCGATCAAGTCGGGCATGATCGACACTGCAATTCATCCGCTCTGGCCACGCGCGCGGCGCCTTTGCCTGGTGCCGGGGGTCGCGGTCAGCCTGATCGGGGCGGCGATCTGGCAATGGGGGCCAGCGGAAATTGGTCTGGCGGTGACAATAGCCGCCGCGCCGGTGGCAACGCTGGGGTATCTTGGCGCGATTGCTACGCTCGCGCGCCCGCCGGGGCCGGTCATGGCACGGGCGCTTGCCGCTGGCGAATCGAGCTTGAGTGTCTACCTCGGTCAGTCGATCATCCTGACGACCATGTTCTCCGGCTATGGCTTTGGTCTTTGGGAAAGCGTTGACAGGCTGACCGCCACCGCAATCGCCATCTCTGTCACAGCTGGCTTGATCATTGCCCTGTCGATCTGGCGAACCCGCTTCGCGCTGGGGCCCTTCGAATGGGTCCTGCGGCGAATAACCTATCGAGGCAGCCGCGACTGATGCCTTGCGCCAACAGCGGACGGCCATTCCCGGGCTTAATCGAAGGAACCGCGACAACACTGAATGTTCCCGAAAGGCCTCCGGGTACGAAACCCGTTGGGCTCTGACTGTCCGCTCGGGGCTCCGATGCTGTCCGCGGGACTTTCGCGTCGGGTAGCCGACACCTGCCGCGCCGCGTTGGTCGGGCAATTGCCCGTTGCCGGGGCGCTTTCCGCGCGAATGCCTTGCCAGGGCGGTCCCGTCGGCGCGGCAGCCTCAGCGGGGCACGGGCACGGGCCGGCGGCGGGTGGTGGCTTGCGGGACGATTCCGTGGCTCGTCTTGTCCCAGTAGAACGGCCGCACCAGCAATTCCCAGAAGCCCTTGTAGGCCGCCAGCGCCGCCAGCGGGTAATAGAGATGCAGGCTCGGAACCCATTTGCGCAGGAACCGGTGCCGGCGCCGGGCCGAGACCGCGATGATGCCGAGCGAGATATTGACCGCCTCCGACAACAGAAAAAGCCCCACCAGCCCCCAGATCGCGACCGCGGGCAGGATCGCCTGCGCCGGGTGCCACAGCCCCAGCGGCATGGCCCAGAATGTCCACAGCAAGGGTGCGAGCGCGGCCTGCAGCAGGCTGCCCAGAAACACCACCTGCATGCCGATAAAGCCCCTTGGCCCCAGATCGCGCCAGAGCCGGCCCGGCGCGCGCATATGCACCACATAGGTGACCGCATAGCCCTTGATCCAGCGCGAGCGCTGGCGGATCCACGGCAGGACGCGGCAATTGGCCTCTTCTCCCGTGACCGTGGCCAGAAGTTCGGTCCGATAGCCGTGCCGCGCCAGTCTCAGGCCCAGATCGGCATCCTCGGTCACGTTATGGGCATCCCAGCCGCCCAGATCCTCCAGAATGTCGCGCCGGAAGAAGAGCGTCGTGCCGCCCAGCGGCACGGGCAGCCCCAGCCGGGCATAGCCCGGCAGGATCAACGTGAACCATGTGGCGTATTCCACCGTGAAGCAGCGCGAGAGCCAGTTCGTCGCGGGGTTGTAGAAATCGAGCACCCCCTGCAGGCAGGCCACATCGGGTGCGGCGCGGCCGAACCGCGCGGCAACCCGGTGCAGCTGGTCGGGCGCGGGCGCATCCTCGGCATCATAGACGCCGATGATGCTGCCGCGGCAGCGGGTCAGCGCGAAATTCAGCGCCCGTGGCTTGGTCTGGACCCGGCCGCGCGGAACCACCACCACCTCCATCCAGCCGGGCAGCAGGGTCGCGGCGATGGTGGCACGGGTGACGCTGTCATCCTCTTCCACCACCAGCAGAATTTGCAGCCGGTCGCGCGGATAGGTCAGCCGCGCAAGCCGCTGCATCAGGCGTCCGGCGATGTCACGCTCCCGCAGAAGCGGCACCATGACCGAGATGACCGGCAGCGGCCCCGGCAGAGTGCCGGGCGCGTCGTCGTCCGCCGGCGGGGCCATGTGCAGCGCCTGCCCGCTAATCCCCCCGCGCTGGCCCAGTGCCGCGAGCGCGGCCAGCAGCTTCAGCGCAGTGCCGGCGGCGAGCGCCAGCACCGCGACCGACAGCAGCGCCACGAACACCGCCGCCGGCGCCAGCACGAGACCCGCCATCAGCACCGAGACGAACGCCAGCCCGGCCTGCCGCAGCCCCCTGAGCGGCCAGTTGCGGCAGCTTTCGGCCAGCGGCAACTGGGTTTCCGCCATCTGTCGCAACCGGTCGCTGCGCAGTGCCAGAACCGCCTGCTGCACCTCGGCTTCGGTGGCGAGGGCGAGCGCGACCGGCCCGAACAGCCTTTCGAGCATGGGGCGATGGCGTGCGAATTCCTCGGGCCGGGCGGTGGCGACAAGGGTCAGCGCACCGGCCCGGCGCCACGGCACGAGGCTCAATCGCAGGCAGTGTTGCGGGCCGAGGCTGTCCACCAGCCTCGGGTCGGGCAAACCGTGTTCCGCGATGCTCAGAACGCCCTGCGGCGCGACGCCTGGCTTCTGCATCGCGTC
>SKUV01000161.1 GCA_007129775.1 Paracoccaceae bacterium
GTCGCCAGCGACTGGATCTTGGCGTCAAGCTCCGGGTTGGAATAGCGCGAGCCGTTGAACGCGCCATAGGGCCCTTCGCGGGTATGCACGAGGAAATCGAAGACATACTGGCTGTCGAACGTCGGAACGCCCCAGCCCAGCAGGTAGAAGTCGGTTTCCCAGTTCTCGATCAGCGGGAAGTGCAGCGACCGGGTCTGTGACACCAGATTGGCGCGGATATTGACCCGGCTCAGCATCCCCACCAGCGCCTGACAGATCGCCTCGTCGTTCAGATAGCGGTCGTTCGGGCAGTGCAGATCGACCGAGAAACCGTCGGGATAACCCGCCGCGGCCACCAGTTCGGCGCCGCGCGCCACATCCGGGGCACCAAAGGCATGCATCTCTTCGGTCCAGCCGTTCACGAAGGGCGGCAACGGCGCGGCCGAGGGCTGCGACTCCCCGCGCATCACCACCTGACGGATCGCCTCGCGGTCGATCGCCAGCGCCATGGCCTCGCGCACCTCGGGTTTGGCGAAGGGGTTGTCATCAACATCCGCCGAGGCGAGGCGCTCCGACACCATGTCGTAGCTGAAGAAGATGTTGCGGTTTTCCGGCCCGCGCACCACGCGCACGCCATCGGCCGCATCGAGCCGCGCGATATCCTGCACCGGCACGTCCTGCACCAGATCGACCTCGCCCGACAGCAGCGCCGCAACCCGGGTCGCGGCCTCCGAGATCGGGGTATAGATGATCTCGGTCACCTCCGGCGCGTCGTCCCAATGTCCGTCGAAGGCGCGCAGGACGGTGCGGACTTCGGGCTCACGCTCCACCAGAACATAGGGCCCGGTGCCGTTGGTGTTGCGCACCGAATAAGCCTCTTCGCCGGCGGCGAAGTTCGGCGCGGTCACGGTGTCGTTCGCCTCGGCCCATGCCTTGCTCATGATGAAGGTGTTGGTGAGGTTCTGCACATAGAGCGGCGCGGGCCCCGACATCTGGACATGGACGGTGAAATCATCGACCGCCGTCACACCCTCCACCGCCGCATGGAGCGCAGCCATCCCCGAGGGCGGCGTGCGCGCGCGATCGAGCGAAAAGACCACATCCTCCGCCGTCAGCGCCTGACCGTCATGGAAGCTCACGCCTTCGCGGATCTGAAAGACCCAGACTGTCTCGTCCTCGGGGTGGATGAACCAGTCGGTCGCCAGCCGCGGGGTGAGCGAACCATCGAGCGCCCGGCCCACGAGCGTTTCGTAGATATGGTGGTTGAGCGTATGGGTCGGCCCCTCGTTCTGGCTGTGCGGGTCCATCGTCAGCGCATCGCCGACGCGCGCCCAGCGCAGCGTTTCGGCAGCCACAGGCGCGTGGCTGAGCACCAGCGCAAGCGCCGCACCGGCCATCAGCGCCGACGTGCGGGCCGTGCGCAGCCCACCGGACAGTTTCGATACAAGCATGGTTTTCTCCCTGGTTTTCCGTTGCGGGTCCGGCTCCGGCATGACAACGCGCGCGCGACTGCCTCAGCAGCGCGATCACAAGCCCGCCGGCGCGGACACCCCGACGTCTTACCCTTTTCCCAAAGCCATGGGGTGTCAAGCGCATCGACGTGCCGGGCCGGGGTTCCGTCGGGTCACAACCGGGCTTCTTGACAGTCCGGCTGCCGGTGCGGAAGGGTGCGGAGAAACGGGGGCCTGCGATGTCTGAACTTCCCTACCTGACCGAGGCGCGCTGCGAGCCGCTTCTGGACTGGCCCGCGGCCGTGGCCGCGCTGGAAGAGGGGCACCGGGCAGCGCCGGCGGCCCTGCGCGACGTGCTGCTGACACGCGGGCAGGACCGGCTTCTGTCACGCGCGGCTTGGATCGACGGTCTGGGGGCCGGCGTGAAATCGGTTACCATCTGCCCGGGCAATGCCGCGGCCGGCCGGCCGAGCGTTCAGGGCGCCATGGTGGTCTTTGATGATACCACCGGCGCACCCGCTGCGGTGATCGACAACGCGCTGATCACGAAGTGGAAGACCGCGGCGGATTCCGTCCTCGGCGCGCAATTGCTGGCCCGGCGCGATGCCGGGCGGCTCCTGATTGTCGGGGCCGGGGCGGTGGCTGACTCGTTGATCGCTGCCTACGGCGCGGTGTTTCCGGGCCTGACGGTCACGCTCTGGGCACGGCGCGCGGAGGCCGCCGAGGCGCTGGCGGCGCGCCATCCCGGCACCGGGATCGCGCGCGATCTGCCAGAGGCCGTGGCAGAGGCCGATATCGTGGCCACCTGCACACTGGCCCGCAGCCCGGTGATCCGCGGCGACTGGCTGCGCCCGGGCCAGCATCTGGACCTGATCGGCGCCTTCGCCCCAGACATGCGCGAGGTCGACGACACCGCCCTGCGCCGCGCCCGGATCTTCGTGGACAGCCGCGCCACCACCATCGGCCATATCGGAGAGATCGAGATTCCGCTGCGCGAAGGCGTGATTTCCGAGGCCGACATCCTCGGCGATCTGCACGATCTCGTGGCGCACCGCGCCGGTCGGGGCGGAGCGGAGGAGATCACGCTTTTCAAGAACGGCGGCGGCGCTCATCTGGATCTGATGATCGCCGGCCTGATCCTCGACCGCTGGCGCGCGGCGCGCTGATATTTCCGCCCGCCCGGTGAACGCGGCGCTGCGGCCTGGGCAGCGGATGGCCGCCCTACCGGCCAGCCGCCTTGGCGGGGCTGGCTACAGCGTGCGAGGTTTTCCGGACATGGCCGGCATAACCTCTCCCCCCAAGCGTTGCAGGCGGCTGCCCGCGGCCATCCGATGCCTTCTA
>SKUV01000109.1 GCA_007129775.1 Paracoccaceae bacterium
ACAGCGCCATGGCCTGCCGCGCCTTGTTGGTCTGCAACGGCCCCAGCAGATGCAACTCGACCTTGCCGAAACGGTCCTGCCAGTCGGGCCATTTGCCCGCTGCCTCCTGAACGCGGTTCTCACCGAAAACCCTGTGGCCTGCTTCCAGCACAGGCAGGACGCGCTCTTCAGGCTGCTCCTTCGAGACCGCAATCAACTGCACACTGCCCGCCGCCCGGCCCGCTGCGGCTTCTGCCTGTGCAACGCGCTGCATGATTTCACTGAGCGACATGGGTGCTCGGTCCTGCAGCTTGCGGGTGCTTCCGGTCCGGAAATCTGGTCCTCGGCTCGTTCAGCCGCAGCTCGACCCCATAGCGCAACCCGCGATCAGTTTCACCGGTGAACCGGAATTTCAATCGCGCGCGACTGGTCATGCGCAATCCGCTTTCGCGTTGCCCGGCCCAGTCGGGCTCCGGTTGCCATACGAGTCCCATTTGCACATCGCCGGATATGGATGGCCCCGGTGTCTGCGCGGCTGCGGGGACGGCCAACAGCCCGAAAAAGATCAGTGCAGGTAGCATCGAATGGCACCCTCTCAGGCCGCGCCGTTCAGGATCTGCATCAGAGACCAGTTCCCCGGCGCGCAGCCGACCTGCGTCACGGTCGCGCGGCACAGGCATCAGTCCGGGCAATTGGTCGTTGAACATGCGCACAGCCCTGCAAAAGGTTATCGACTTTCAATTTAGGTTGAATCGCATGGTCGGAAAAGACCGCAGCCGCAGAAAAGAAAAGAGCGGGCAAACGCCCGCTCTTTCCAAGCTTGATCCGGGTTGGGATCAGAAGCTGAAGGACAGACCGAAGTCAGCCGTGGTGTTGCCAGCTGCGCGAACTGCGCCGCCGACGATCGATGCACCACCACCCAGGTCGTAGCTTGCGCCGATACCAGCAGCACGGGTCCGGTCAAAGCTGCGACGCGCGAATGCCGTGACGGTGGTTGCGTCAAACGAACCCTGAACCGACACACCATACTGATTGCGCGATGCAACAGCGTCTGCCAGATCGCTACCAGCGCGGCCAGCGAATGCCTTGGCGCTGATGCCGTCCATTTCGTACTCAACCGATGCAACCAGATGCGATGCGGTGAACGAAGGGATGCCAGTGGCGCGCGCGCGCGAGTATTCGTAACCGACTGCAGCGGTCAGACCTTCAAAGGAGTAGCTTGCACCAACCGAGTACATGTTGTCGCGAACGACTTCACCGGGGAACACGATGCCAAGAGGCAGAACGCCAGGGAAGGCAACTGCGTAGATAGCTGCAAGGTCACCAGCGCGAGCGGTGTTGTTCTGACCCAGACCGATATAGCCGGAGAAGCCGTCGATGCTGTATTCATACAGAGCAGCGGTCGCGTAGCTCTGGCCAGTGTACAGCCCACCGAAACCGGCACGGTCAAGATAGGCCATTTCGTTCAGATCGCCCAGACCGGTCAGGCCAACACCATACAGGTCACCAGCAGCAGCGCGCGCAGCCGAAGCAACGTCACCCATGGTCAGCTTGCCGAAGTCGCCCGAGATGAACACTTCACCACCGGTCATACGGGCGTTGCCGTTGGATGCGCCGGTGCCGGTGCAATCAAAATCCCCAAGGGGATCAGCTGGGTCCAAAACGCAATTGCGCGTTGCAGCATTGTCAGCGCGGAAGGATGCGCCGAAAGCCAGACCAGTGTCGGTTTCGCCCGACAGGGTGAAGGTGACGCGAGCGCGGCTGGTCATCTGCACGTCGGTGCCATCATAGATCAGACCCATGCGTGCGTCGCCGGAGAGGGACACACCCTGAGCCGATGCAACACCTGCCGACAGGACCAGAGCGGTCGAAGCAAGAAGAAGCTTTTTCATTTTTTCCCTCGTTATCTTAGGAGTTCCTGAACTCACCATGGTCGGCGAGGTCTGAGCCTGTTTCATCCTTTCGCCGGTGTTTTTCAAGTCAAAGCGGGGGCGGGCTATCTGAACCCGGCGGATATGATGCAGATTTGCCACGGCTGGTTTGCCGGGATCGGATTTGCGCTGTCTGACAGCGTGTTTTCAGGGCCATCGCGCAACGCTCTTGTTCCATAGGAGCGAACAAGTTAGAGATTGCCGAGCATCGACGGGGGAAGGTTGCCATGAAGATGATTTGCATGATGCGCAATACTGCTCTGCTGGGGGCCGCGCTGGTGCTGGCGGGCTGCAGTGGCGGGTTTGGCAATTTCATGCAGGGCGGGGAACGGTCCCGCGCAGCAGCAGCAGAGATCCATGAGCGGGATCGTCTGGGCGGTACGGGGCGTCAATCGACAGTCTGGGACCTGTTCACGAATGCGCAGCCGCCCAGCGTCACGGTCGAGGTCAACCGGTATCTGTGGAATGCCTCGCTCGAGGTGCTGAACTTCCTGCCGGTGCAGACTGTTGATCCCTTCTCGGGGGTGATCGTAACTGGCTTCGGTTCGCCGCCCGGCGGTGGTCGGGCCTATCGTGCGGCGATCCTGATCAATGACCCGGCGCTGGATGCACGTTCGCTGAATGTCGCGCTGATGACCGCAGGCGGCCCGGCCAGCCGCGAAACGATCCGCGCAGTGGAAGATGCGATCCTGACGCGGGCACGGCAATTGCGGATTCGCGACCGGGGCTTGTGATGCTGGCCCAGTGATCTGGACCTTGCCCCGAGCGGGCGCTAAAGATGCCGGGCCGGTCGCGCCCGGCTTTTTCATGACTTGATGCAGGAATGTGATGATGGCCAGCCAGAGCGACGCGCGCT
>SKUV01000207.1 GCA_007129775.1 Paracoccaceae bacterium
CCTCCTGAGCTTTGCGGGCTTCGCTTGGCGGGCATCGGGCGGCCCGGAGTGTTCCGGCAACGCTTTCCCCCCCCTGTCGTTTCCGTCGGCGAAGCTCTATGTCTCGGCGCGTATGTCCATGCACCCCGCGTCCCACCGCAAGGAAGGCCCGACAGCGTGACCGAAGCTCGCCGCCCCAATGCCATCGAGATAAGCGCCCTGCGCAAGACCTATGCCGCCTCGGGGCGCGCGCCCGAAAAGGAGGCGCTGGGCGGGGTCGATCTGGATATTCCGGCCGGCACGATCATGGGCCTGCTGGGGCCCAACGGTGCGGGCAAGTCCACGCTGATCAACATCCTCGCCGGGCTGGTGACCAAGACCTCCGGAACCGTGCGCATCTGGGGCTTCGATCAGGACGTCAATCCGCGCCAGTCGCGTGCGGCCATCGGCGTCATGCCGCAGGAACTCAATATCGATCCCTTCTTCACTCCGCGCGCGGCGCTGGAGGTGCAGGCCGGCCTTTACGGCGTGCCCAAGCGGCTGCGCCGCACCGACGAGATCCTTGCGCTGATCGGGCTGTCGGACAAGGCCGATGCCTATGCGCGCAACCTGTCGGGCGGGATGCGCCGGCGCCTTTTGCTGGGCAAGGCGCTGGTGCACCGGCCCCATGTGCTGGTGCTGGACGAGCCCACCGCCGGCGTCGATATCGAATTGCGCCAGATGCTCTGGGCCAATGTCCGGCAACTCAACCGGGACGGGATGACCATCATCCTGACCACCCATTATCTGGAGGAGGCCGAGCAGATGTGCGACGAGATCGCCATCATCAACCACGGCCGCCTTGTCGCGCGCGACCGGACATCGGTGCTGATGGACAGCCTCGATCAGAAGACGCTGGTGGTCCAGCCCGATCGGCCGGTGCCCGACGGCTTGTCGCTGCCCGAGGGCGTGAGCGTCGAGACGCGGCGTGACGGCCGGCTTGCGCTGAGCTATTCGCGCAAGCGCCACAGCGCCGGGGCCATCCTGGGTGCGCTCGATGCCGCCGGGGTGGGCATTGCCGATGTGGCGACCGAAGAGCCGCATCTGGAGGACGTGTTTCTGGCCCTGACCTCCGGCGCGGCGTGAGGCGGGAGGCACTGCGTGACTTCGCTGGCGGTATGCGCCAGCCCTCGGTGATGTCGTGATTCCGGTCTAGACGCCCCCGTCGCGCGCCCGGGTCCAGCGATAAAGCCAGACTTCCGACGCCGCCGCCCCCGACCCGTCGCGCAGCACAAGGCGCAACTCGGCCCGGTCCGCCGAGCCCGGGCGAAAGCGAAAGGCGGCACGCAGGCCCCGCCCGTCGGGCAGCGGTGTCAGGGCGCGCCCCGAAATCTCTCCGGCATCCGCCAGCGCCTCGGGGCGCAGCCCGGCGCCATCGGCGGCGCCCACGGGGCCGAAATCGACCACATGGATCGCCTGATCGGCATCGTCGGGGTCACGCCCCGCGCGCGACCCGGCCACCCGCCATGCCGGGCGGCCGGCACTCGGCACGGTGTCCGACCAGATCAGGCGATAATCGAACCGGTGCCCGCGCCCGGGCGCGAGCGGCGCCTCCGGGCGCCAGAAGGCAACGATATTGTCGTGATATTCGTCGGCGGTGGGTATCTCCACCAGCATGACCTCCCCGGGGCCCCAGTCGCCTACAGGCTCCACCCATGCGCTGGGCCGGCGATGATAAAGCGCCTCGGCATCCTCGAAATCCCGAAACCCGCGCGGGGTCTGCAGAAGGCCGAAGGCCCGCGGCCCGGGATCGGCGAAGGCCGACACCTGCAGCCGGGCCGGGTTCGCCAACGGCCGCAGCAGGCTTTCGCCCGCGCCATTGGCGATCCAGAGCGCATCGCTGTCATGCACCGCGGGGCGGAAATCCTGCGCGCCGAAGCGGCCCTGCGCGCCGAACCAGAACATGGAGGTCAGCGGCGCGATCCCCGCATCCGCGATCTTGTGGCGCGGAAAGACCTGCAGCGAGATCTCGCAGATCGTGGGGGCGCCGGGGCTCAGGCGCATGTCCATAGCGCCGGTGCAGGCGGGGCTTTCCAGCAGGCCCTCGATGCGCAGTTCGGTGTCGCCGGGGCGCGCATGGTGCAGCCAGAATCGGGTGAGCACCGGAAATTCCTCGGGCGCCGGGCCGCCGGTGCCCAGCGCGAGCATGCGTGCCGACAGACCATAGAGTGTATCGCGAGCGAGGGCGCGGAAATAGCTCGCCCCCTGAAAGACAATCAACTCGTCCATCCGGCCGGGTGCGTTGAGCGGGCCGCGCAGCCGCAGGCCGGTAAAGCCCATCTCGGCGGCCTGTTCGGGAGGCATCCGCGGAGGTTCCGAGCCGAAATAGCGCGGATCGAAGTCGAACAGGTCGGGCGCGAAAGCGATGGGCCGCACCCCTTCGCCGGTCACCTCGGACACCTGCACCCGATCGTGAAAGAAGAACCCCGGCGGCATCAGATCAAGCAGAAAATTCCCCCCGACCGGGCGCGCCCCGGCGCCGCCCCGGCGCGGGCGGATGCCGCGAAAGGCATCGTAATCGAGCCCGGCAAAGGGTGGATGCAATGGCATCCGGGTGGGCTGGTGCGGCGCGCGTGACAGGCGCTCGGCCAGTGCCGGCACGTCGGGTATGGGCGCGCGCGCACCTCCGGCCTGTGCCGGCAGCGGCCAGCCCAGAGCGCCGGCGCCGGCAAACGCGGCCCCGCCGCCCAGCAGAAGCCCGCGCCGCCCGATCATGGCACCCCGGCCGACCGCTGAAAGGCCGCCATCACGTAACGCATGGTGCCGGCGCGGTAGCTTTCGGTCAGGGCATTTCCGCCGATCATGTTGGCAAAGAGCGGCCAGCGGCCCAGCCCCATCGCATCGGCCAGCGGCCCGGCGGCGCGCAGGGCGATGTCGCGGGCGCGGGCGAGGTTCAGCAGTTGGGTCAGATTCTCCTGCGCTACGGGTTCCAGCCCGAGCGCTTGCGCCTCGGATACGAGGCGCGCGGGATCGGTCACATGGCCCAGATGCCAGCCCCGGCGAAAGGTCGACAGGCGCGCCGCCTCGCGCGGTGTCAGATCGTGTTCGGGGCGTGACAGCATGTCGTCCACTATCACCAGCAGCCCCCCGGGTGCGAGGCCCTGAAGGGCAGCCTTCAGAAAGGCCCTGGCCGATGGCGCATGGACATGGGATTCGATCGCCAACACGAGATCGGCGGGGGCCATGCCCGGGTCGGGGGCGAGAAAGTCGCCCTGTGCGACCCTCAGTCGCGCGGTCTGCCCGCGCTCGGCGATCAGGCGCCCGGCGATTCGCACCTGCTCGGCGCTCAACGTCACGCCATCCAGTTGCGTGCCCGGCCAGCGGCTGGCGAGGTGCAAAAGCGTGCCGCCCACCCCGCAGCCGAGATCGCGCACCCGGGCGGGTGGGCGGCCCAGCAGCCGCTCGGCCAGTTCGGCGAGGCGGATGTTGATCTGATCGGCGGCCTCGGCCGCATCGCGCACCCCCTCGGGCCAGAGCCCGCGATGGATGGCGGCGACCTGCCCGCTGCCGCCGATGCGCAGGAAACGACTGGTGCTGGCCTCGTAATAACGCCGGATCGCGGCACGCTCGGGGGTGATCTCGCCGTCATCCACCGGACGCGCCGCGCGCGGCGATTCGGCCGGAGGTGCTGCGGGCCGGGCCATCACGCGGCCCGATGGGCCAGCCCCGGGGCCAGCGCAAGCGGGGCGGAATCGTCCGCAAGCACGCGCCGCCGGACAGACCGCCTCACAGGCGCATCGAGCCAGCGCACCAGCAGCGGCGCACCCATCAGCGGCCCGATCAGCGGAAAGAGCCAGAGCATCTGCCCCGCCCCCGCACCGAGGCCCAGCGCCACCGCCATCAGCGCAAGTCCGGCCATCGCCTCGGGTAAGCCGCCCAAGGCCAGCCGAGCCGCCTTGGCCCCGGGGCGCCAACCGGCGTCGCGACCGGCCAGAACCGATGCCACCGCCGCGGTCTGTCGCACCAGCACCAGCGGCGCAAGCAGGGTGGACAGCGCAAGCTCCGCCCCCGTCGCGCGCAGCAGCACGCCGGGCCGGTGCCGCAGATGCCGGCTGCGCCGCAGCCAGTGCAGGATGCCGGCCAGTTTCGGCACGAGAAGCAGCGCCAGCGTCCCGGCCAGTGCCGGCAGCGCCGCGGCCCCGGGCGCTGCGAAGGCAAGCAGCATCACCAGCGCCAGCCAGACCGGCGCGGACAGATAGCTGTGAATTCCGCTGATCAGATGCAGCCGGCTGAGCGGGTGCATCCGTGCGCCCCACACCAGCCGCAGATGCTGCAGGTTGCCCTGACACCAACGCCGGTCACGGCGGTGAAAATCGCCAAGGCTCTGCGGCCCGTCCTCGAAACTGCCGCGGCTGTCGGGCAGAATCTCCACCCCCCAGCCGGAACGCCGCAGCCACGCGGCCTCGACGAAATCGTGGCTCAGCAGGTCGCCGCCGAAGGGCGCGCGCCCCGACAGGCGCGGCAGGCCCGCAGCATCGGCGAAGGCCGCGACCCGCAACATCGCGTTATGGCCCCAGAAATTTCCCTCTCGGCCGGCCCATGCGGCCATACCGGCGATGAAGGCCGGCCCGCAAAGCCGCGACGACAGACGCTGCAGCGCACCGAAGCGGCTTCGCGCGGGCAGCAGCCGCATGCCGGATTGCACGAGGCCGAGCGTGGGTTCCGCCTCTAGCCGCGCGGCCATGGCCTGCAGCCGCGCCGCCGTCATCCGGCTGTCGGCGTCGAGAATCGCCATAAAGGCATAGCGGCCGCCCCAGCGGCGCAGCCAATCCGCGATATTGCCGGGCTTGCGCCCATCCCGGGCGGCCCGCCGCCGGAAGTGGATGCCGTCCAGCCGGGCGAGGGGCGCGACTGCGCGGTCCTCTGCGGCGATTGCTTCGGCGCCCGTTGTGTCTGACAGCAGCACGATATCGACCCGAGTGCCGAAATCGGATCGGTCCAGATCGCGCCGCAGCGCCGCGGCATTGGCGGCCACCGGCGCGGCAGGTTCGCCACACAGTGTAACCAGCACGGCGATCCGCCCGTTGCTGCCCGGCGCCCGCTGCGTTGCGCGTGCCCTGGCCGGGCCCATCGCGCCGAGCGCCGCAGTGACAGCGGCCCATGCGATCCAGACCGAATTGACCGTGAACAGCGACAGCACCGTCGCGACGATCAGGGGGCGTTCGGCCATCAGCGGCGCCATGGCCTGCAGCATTGCCGCCAGAAGCGCCAGGACGATCAGAAGCGTGACACCCAGCGCGATGCGCCGAAGGGCGCGCGGTTGCCGCGCTGTTGTCCCATCCGGCACCGCGGCCCTGACAGATGCCTGCCAGCGGCAAGCCCTTTCGGGCATCGCGAGGGGCGCCGGATCGGGCATGCCCGGCGGCGCCGAGGTTGCGACCGGCGCGGACGGATTCGCATGCGCTGGTCGACCCTGCGGCGGCATGCTGCTGTCTTCGGCGGTCTGCATAACCCTCGTCTCTGCTCGCTTGTGTCGGTCGAAATCTGCCGGCACCGCCCGCCGGGCGCCACCGGAAAACGCACGCACCATGGTCACATCACGGTCACACACACACACACACACACAAACTTTCGCGGCGACAGGTAAGGCGCGCGGCAGCCATGGCAAGCGATGGCGTCGCGCTTGGCTGGGCTCAAGCCGTCAGCGCCTTGCCCAGCCTGGGCAGTCGCGCGCGCTTGAGAAGCGCGCGCAGCGATTGCCCCCGGCCCGAAATGCGCTCGGTCTCGGCCTGTACCCGTGCGACCGCAAGCGCCACCGCCTCGGGATCGGCCAGCCATGCGTCCATCAGAACATCATCGGGCGACCGCGCACGCAGGCCGTGGGCAGCAAGCGCGCGAGCCGGAAAATCGCGCAGGTTCAGCGTGATGATCACCTCGGCCCGCGCAGTGATCGCGGCGGCCAGAACATGCCGGTCGGCCGGGTCCGGCAGGTCGAGCCGGCCCTCAAGCGTCGGGTCGGGCGGCACCTCTGCCTCGGGCCAGTGCGCCCGCAACAGCGCCGCCTCACCTTCTGCCACGGTGGCGGCCCCTTCTCCCAGCCGTGCCGCTGCGTGCTGCCATTCGGCGATGATCCGCGGCGACCAGAGCGGCACAAGCGCCCCGGTCGCGGCGACGCCCAGCACGATCTCGCGCAGCACATTGGGATAGAGCACGCAGGCATCGATCAGCGCGCGGGGCGCGCTCATCCGTCCAGCCGCAGAAACAGCGCCTTGAGATAACCGCTTTCGGCCAGTTGCGGGTGCAGCGGGTGGTCCGGCCCGGCCTGACCTGCCTGGACGATTTGTGCCTGCCGCCCGGCCCTGCCGATCCCGCGCAGCGACACCTCGCGAAAGCGCGGCAGATCGGCGGCATGGGAACAGGAGCAAAGCACCAGAAAGCCCCCTGGCGCGACCAGCCGTGCCGCCAGCCGCGCCACCCGTTCATAGGCGCGCAGGCCGGCATCCAACGCCTGTTTCGACGGAGCGAAAGCGGGCGGGTCGCAGACCACCAGGTCGAAGCGGGCATCTTCGGCGCGCAGCGCCTCCATCGCCTCGAAGGCATCGCCGCGCCGGGTGGTCAGGCGATCCGCCATGCCGCCTGCCCGGGCGCCGGCCTCGGCCAGCGCAAGGGCGGGTGCGGAACTGTCTACCGCCAGCGCCTCCCGCGCCCCGCCGGCCAGAGAAGCCAGCGCAAAGCCGCCCACATGGGAAAAGACATCGAGCATCAGCGCCCCACCCGCAAGCCGCGCGGCGAAGGCATGGTTGGCCCGCTGGTCGTAGAACAGCCCGGTTTTCTGTCCTCCCAGCAGATCGGCCATGTAGACCGCGCCGTTCATCGGCACCTCGACGGGCCCCGCCACAGCGCCGCGCAGCACCCGTGTCGTGTCGTCCAGCCCTTCGAGCGCGCGGGCACGGCCAGCCCCGTTCATCACCACATTTGCCACCCCGGTGACGGCGGCAAGCGCCTCGGTCAACGCCTCCAGATGCGCCTCGGCCCAGGCCGCATTGGGCTGGATCACCGCGGTTTCGCCGAAACGGTCGATCACGACCCCGGGCAGCCCGTCGGCCTCGGCATGGACCAGCCGGTAGTAAGGCGCCTCGAACAGCCGCGCGCGCAGCGCCAGCGCCCGGGTGAGCCGGTCCGCAAGCCAGGCGTCATCGAGCCGCGCCTCGGGGTCGGTGTCGAGCATCCGCGCGATGATGCGCGAGCCGGGGTTGACCGTCACGAGCCCCAGCGGCGCGCGGTCGGCATCCTGAAGGACAGCCAGCGCTCCGGGGTTCAGCGCGCGTGTACGCCGGTCGGTCACCAACTCATCCGCATAGACCCATGGGAAGCCATGGCGGATCGCCCGGGCGGCGCCCGCCTTGGGCCGAAGCCGCACGACGGGATATTGCGGTGCCGGGCCTCGGCTGTCGTGATCGGGGGCTTGGGTGGTGTCGGTCATGCCCCTGCCTAGCGCAGGATCACGCCGGACGGAAGCGGCCGGCTGCGCATCGCCGATGCGCGACTGACCAAGCTTATCGCGCCGGCGTCTGCGCAACGGCAAAGCCCCCGGCCATGGTGGTCGGGGGCGTCGTCGGGTCTTCTGCTGTTGACGCTGCCTGCCTGGGGGCTGCTGGCCGGGGCGTTGCGGCTCAGGCGCGCGCGGCGCTGGCCGGAATGCTTGCGCCGCGGCCGCCGAAGCGCGCCGCGATCCGGCGCGCGAGGCTGCGCACCGCAGAGCGGATCACCTTTGCGCGCAACTCCCGCGCCTGACGCTCCAGCGCGATCACGTCGATCGTCATGACGGTTTCGTCGTTGAACATGGTTTCCTTGTAGTCGCTCGACATCTCGATGCCTTTCCGGTTGTCTGTCGTCGTTGCCGGGTAGCTATGCCTGCACGGCAGGAATGACTACGGCCAAAGGCGAAACCCCGCCATGCAGCGGATGCAACCTTGGGGATGCGGCGCGGGGCCGGCTTCGGGCGCGGCTTTTCGTCCGAGTGGTGTTGTTAGCGCTAACTAGCTGTGGTAGACGCCAGACACGCCCTGCCAGGATGTTCCGGGCAGGGCGCATTCGGGCTTGCTTACGGAGGCACCCATGCCGCTCGACGCTCGTATCGCTGCGGTCACCGACCGCATCATCGCCCGCTCGGCCGTGACCCGGGGACGCTATCGCGACAGGATCGCGCAAGCTGCGGAAGCGGGCCCCGTGCGCGCGCATCTCAGTTGCGGCAATCAGGCCCATGCCTATGCTGCGATGGGCGACGACAAGGAGGCGCTCGCCACCGGGCGCGCGCCCAACCTCGGGATCGTGACGGCCTATAACGACATGCTGTCGGCCCATCAGCCGTTCGAGACCTTTCCGGCGCTGATCCGTGAGGCCGCGCGCGCCGCAGGCGGCACGGCGCAGGTCGCCGGCGGGGTGCCGGCGATGTGCGACGGCGTCACCCAGGGCCAGCCGGGGATGGAGCTTTCGCTGTTCTCGCGCGACGTGATCGCGCTGTCGGCGGGCGTGGCGATGTCGCACAACTGCTTTGATGCGGCGGTCTATCTGGGTGTCTGCGACAAGATCGTGCCGGGGTTGGTGATCGCGGCGGCGAGTTTCGGGCACGTGCCCGCGGTGTTCCTGCCGGCGGGGCCCATGACCTCGGGCCTGCCCAATGACGAGAAATCCGCGATCCGCCAGAAATTCGCCACCGGCGAGATCGGGCGCGAGGAATTGATGCGCGCCGAGATGGCCAGCTATCACGGCCCGGGCACCTGCACATTCTACGGCACGGCGAATACCAATCAGATGCTGATGGAATTCATGGGCCTACACCTGCCGGGAGCGAGCTTCGTCAACCCCGGCACGCCCCTGCGCGAGGCGCTGACGGTGGCGGGCGCGCAGCGGGCGCTGGCGATCGCGGCACTGGGCAACGATTACCGGCCGGCGGGCGAAATCCTCGACGAACGTGCCTTCGTCAACGGCATCGTCGGGCTGATGGCCACGGGCGGCTCCACCAATCTGGTGCTGCATCTGCCGGCGATGGCGCGGGCGGCGGGCGTGATCCTCGATCTGGAGGATTTCGCCGATATCTCGGCTGCGGTACCGCTGATGGCCAAGGTCTATCCCAACGGGCTGGCGGATGTGAACCATTTCCACGCCGCCGGGGGGCTTGGCTACATGATCGGGGAATTGCTGGAGGCGGGGCTTCTGCACGACGATGTGCGCACCATCGCCGGCGACGGGCTCGCCCGCTATACGCAGGAGCCCCGGCTGGGCGCGGGCGGGGCACTGGAATGGGTGGCCGGCGCGGGCCAGAGCCTGAACGAGCGTATCCTGCGCCCGGCTTCCGATCCGTTCCAGCGATCGGGCGGGTTGCGGCAGTTGCGGGGCAATCTGGGGCGCGGGGTGATCAAGGTCTCGGCGGTCAAGCCCGAGCACCATGTGATCGAGGCGCCTGCGCGGGTGTTCGAGTCGCAGGAGGCGGTGAAGGCCGCCTTCAAGGCCGGGGAATTCACGGATCATACCGTGGTCGTGGTGCGCTTTCAGGGGCCCAGGGCCAACGGGATGCCGGAACTGCACGCACTGACCCCGGTGCTGGCGGTGCTGCAGGATCGCGGGCTGAAGGTGGCGCTGGTCACCGACGGGAGGATGTCGGGGGCAAGCGGCAAGGTGCCGGCGGCGATCCATGTGGCGCCGGAGGCGGCCGACGGCGGCCCGCTCGCGCGGCTGCGCGACGGCGACCGGGTGCGGCTCGACGCCGGTGCGGGGGTGATGGAGGTTCTGGTCGAAGGCTTCGAGGCGCGCGAGCCCGCCCGCCCTGACCTGAGCGCCAATGCCTCCGGCATCGGGCGTGAGCTTTTCGCGGCCTTTCGCGATAACGTCGGCCCCGCGACCGCCGGCGCGGGCGTGGTGGTCTGAACTTCAGGGCTGGCGGGCGGGACGAGAAGAATACCGAATGGAACGGAGCAGTGACATGACCCCGGCAGAACAAAGCGAGGTGTCGCGCGATATCTGTCTGGCCGCGCCGGTGATCCCGGTGCTGGTGATCGACGATCCGGCCAAGGCCCGGCCGCTGGCCGAGGCGCTGGTGGCGGGCGGGTTGCCGGTGCTGGAGGTGACGTTGCGCACCGACACCGCGCTGGAGGTGATCGCCGAGATGGCGCAGGTGCCTGGCGGCATCGTCGGGGCAGGAACGTTGCTCACGCCCGAGGACGTGGCCGCGGCCAAGGCGGCAGGCGCGCGCTTCGGCGTCTCGCCCGGGGCCACGGACAGGCTGCTCGCGGCCTGCGCCGGGGCCGGGCTGCCGCTGCTGCCCGGGGCGGCAACGGCGACCGAGGCGATGGCGCTCTTGGAGCGGGGCTACAGGGTGCAGAAGTTCTTTCCCGCCGAGGCTGCGGGTGGTGTCGCGGCGCTCGGCGCGCTGGCGGCACCGCTGCCGCAGATTGCATTCTGCCCAACCGGCGGCATCACGCCGCAGACAGCGCCGGAGTATCTGAAGCTGCCCAATACGCTGTGCGTGGGCGGCAGCTGGGTCGTGCCGAAGGACAAGCTGGCCGCCGGCGACTGGGCCGGTATCGAGGCGCTGGCGCGCACCGCCGCCGCCCTGCCGCGATAGGCCGGCACGGGCCGCGCCCACACCGCCC
>SKUV01000317.1 GCA_007129775.1 Paracoccaceae bacterium
CGCGCGCAAGGCGGGCCCGGACCTGCCCATCGGCGATGCCGTTCCCCCTGACCGCCCGGCCCGCCCCGACCGCCCGGAACTGCTGGACCCGCGCGACGTGCCCCGCCGCCGTCCGGGCAGCCCCCAGGGGCGGATCGCCCTGCTGCACGCGATCGCGCATATCGAGTTGAACGCCGTGGATCTGCACTGGGACATGCTGGCCCGCTTCGGCCATGTGCCGATGCCCGCCGGCTTTTGCGACGACTGGGTGCAGGCGGCCGAGGACGAGGCGCGCCATTTCGGCCTGATCTGCGACTGCCTCGACGCGATGGGCAGCCACTACGGCGCCCTGCCCGCCCATGCCGGCATGTGGCGCGCCGCCGAGGATACGGCACACGACATCATGGGCCGGCTCGCCGTGGTGCCGATGGTGCTCGAGGCGCGCGGCCTCGACGTCACACCCGCCATGATCGATATCTTCCGCAAGGCCGGCGACACCGGCGCCGTCTCCGCACTCGAAACGATCTACGCCGAAGAGGTGGCCCATGTCGCCTATGGCTCCAAATGGTTCCACTTTCTCTGTGGCCGGGCCGATACCGACCCGAAGGAGGCGTTTCATACCCTTGTGCGGCGCTATTTCCACGGCGCGCTGAAACCGCCCTTCAACACCGAAAAACGCGCCGAGGCCGGACTGCCGCCGGATTTCTACTGGCCGCTGGCCGAGACGGAAAAGCCCTGATACCGGGCGGAGGGCGCGCCAAGGCCCTCTGGAATCGGCGAGATTCCGCTCATCCGGCGGCCCGGGAAATGTCAACGCCCCTTCCCTGTCCAAACTGGTTGCGACCGCGCGGGCGTGGCTGTAATGACACAAGGGGGCACGCAAGGCGGGAAAAACCGGCCGGCGGCTCCATCGGGTAGCGAGGGACGGGGCCGAAACAGTGAGACAACTGACGGAACGACTGAACGCGGCGCTGGAGCGCTATCTTCCCGAAAAACGCCTCTTTCTTCGATCCGATGCCGAAACGCGGTTCATTCGCCTGCGGCCGCTGACGCAGGCCGGCGCGATCACCGGCTCTGCCGTCTTCCTGACTTGGACGATCGTCGCCACCGCTATCCTGCTGATGGATTCGATCGGCTCCGGCACGCTGCGCGAGCAGGCAAAGCGCGAGCAGTTCATCTACGAGGCCCGGCTCAACACCATGTCGGCCGAACGCGACCTGCGCGCCGAAGAGGCCGCCAAGGCGCAGGAACGTTTCGCCGTGGCGCTCGACCGGATTTCCGACATGCAAAGCGCGCTTCTGGAAAGCGAGGAGCGCCGCAAGGAACTGGAAACCGGGATCGAGGTGATCCAGGCCACCCTGCGCCGCACCATCCGCGAACGCGACGCCGCCCGCCGCGAGATGGAAGAGATGACGCTGGCCCTGCGCGGCGATACCGGACAGGCCCGCACCGACGCCGACCGCGCCGCCGATCTGGAGGCGGCGGTGGAGTTTCTGACCGCCGCGCTGGACCGCACCGCGCTGGAGCGTGATTTCCTGAACAATGAAGCCCTGCAGACCCGCCACGAGATCGAGCATCTGGCGCTGGAGAAACGGCTGCTGGAAGATCGCACCAACGTCATCCTGAACCGGCTGGAAGATGCGGTGAAGGTGTCGATGGAGCCGCTGGAACGCATGTTCAGTTCGGCCGGGCTGCCGCCCGACCAGATCCTGCGGCAGGTGCGTTCGGGCATGGTGCGCCCCGAGGACCGGCTGCAGCCGCTCAGCATCTCGACCCGTGGCAGCATGATCGACGATACCGAGGCCGACCGGGTGAACGATATCCTCGCCGGGCTCGACCGGGTGAACCTTTATCGCGTCGCCGCGCAACGCGCGCCCTTCGCCCGGCCGGTGGGCCATAACGTGCGTTTCACCTCGGGCTTCGGCAACCGGCGCGACCCGATGACGGGCCGGACCCGGATGCATAGCGGCATCGACTTCGCCGGCGCCAGCGGCACGCCGATTCGCGCGACCGCCGACGGGGTCGTGACCCATGCGGGCTGGCGCGGCGGCTACGGCAACACGGTCATCATCCAGCATGCCTTCGGGGTCGAAACGCTCTATGCTCACCTGTCTCGCATCGACGTGAGCAACGGGCAAAGGGTCTCGCGCGGGGACCGGATCGGTGGTATGGGAACCACAGGGCGGTCGACCGGCGTGCATCTGCACTATGAAGTGCACGTGGGCGGCACGGCCGTTAATCCCATGACCTACATAAGGGCTGCGCAGAATGTTTTCTAAGAGCCGCATCAACGAACCCGGGCCGAAAAAGGTCGAGACCGAAGTGCCCGAAACCCCCGCCAGCCGCCCTGTCGAAAGCCAGCAGGCGGCGCCCAAGGCGAAGCCGCCGGCGTCGGTGATCTCGTCCGATCTGACCATCACCGGCGATCTGAAGACCAGCGGAGACATCGTGGTCGAAGGCACGGTCGAGGGCGATATCCGTGCCCATCTGCTGACCGTCGGCGAAGGCGCGACCATCCGCGGCGAAGTCGTGGCCGATGATGTGGTGATCAATGGCCGCATCGTGGGCCGCGTGCGCGGCCTCAAGGTGCGGCTGACCGCATCGGCACGCGTGGAAGGCGACATCATCCACAAGACCATCGCCATCGAATCCGGCGCTCATTTCGAAGGCTCGGTACAGCGGCAGGAAGACCCGCTCGCCTCGGCCCGCAGCGGTGCCGCGCCGCAACAGGCCGCCGCGCGGCCGGCGCAGACCGCCGCTGCGGCGAAAGCCGCCACCCCG
>SKUV01000326.1 GCA_007129775.1 Paracoccaceae bacterium
GGCTGGCCGACAGCCTCGGCCCCGATCTGGCGCGGGTAATGGCGTGCCTGCGCGACCGCGCGCCGGTTTGCCTGCGCGCCAACCGGCGCGCCGGCGGAGTTGCGGCGGCGCAGGCCGCGCTCGCCGCCGAAGGGATCGAGACCCGGCCCAGCCCCCGCGCCCCCGAGGCGCTGGAGGTGGTGGCCAATGCGCGCAGGGTCAAGACCTCGCGCGCCTATGCCGTCGGGCTGGTAGAGGTGCAGGACGCGGCCTCGCAGGCGGTGGTCGCGGCGCTGCCCCTGCGTGATGGCCAGCGCGTGCTGGATTACTGCGCCGGCGGAGGCGGCAAGAGCCTCGCAATGGCCTCACGGGCCGATCTGCGGCTTTTCGCCCATGACGCCATGCCCTTGCGGATGGCCGACCTGCCGCGCCGCGCGTCCCGGGCGGGGGTGGCGGTCACGCTTTGCAATGGCGCGGAAGCTGCGGCGGCCGCGCCCTACGATCTGGTGCTGGTCGATGCACCCTGCTCGGGCTCCGGGGCATGGCGACGCAGCCCCGAGGGCAAGTGGCGCCTGAGCGCCGAGCGGTTGGACGAGCTCTGCGCCCTTCAGCGCGAAATCCTGTCCCGCGCGGCGGCGCTCGTGGTCCCGGGCGGCGTGCTGGCCTATGCCACCTGTTCGATCCTGTACGACGAGAACGACGCCGCCGTGGCGGCATTTCTGGCCGGTGCGCCGGGCTGGGCCGAGGCCGCCCGCCATCGATGGTTGCCGGATAACCTCGGCGACGGGTTTTTTCTTTCTATTCTGCAACGCCCCCTTGCATTTCGGGATGCGTAAAGGGAGGGCCGCTGTTAAACCGGACTTAAGGATTGGCAGGCTCTATTGAAGGCCACGAATCCTTGGCATCGGGGGGCAGGGTGGCGCAATCGACGCTCAATCCGCAGGCTATGGCGCGCAATGCGCAGGCGATCTCGCCTTCGCTGTGGCTGCTGGCCTTCGCCACGCTGCTGATCGCAGGCGGCGCCGTGCTGGTGGCGGACCGTGCGGTGGGGCTGGTGATGATCTCGGTGGCCGGGACGCTCGGCTGCCTCGTGCTGATCATCTATCTTCTGGCGCTTCGTGCCCGGCGGGAGGTGGCGCGCAGCCACGCCATGTTCGACAGTGTCGCCGGGCAGGACGCCGCGCCCTGCTTCACCACGGACGAAGATGGGGCGATCGGCTATCAGAATCGCGCCGCGGTGGAACGCTTTGGCATGGAGCCGGGTGTGCCGCTGATCCGGGCGCTCGGTGATCTTTTCGCCAACCCCTCAGCAGTGCTGTTCCGGCTCCAGAACAAGGCGATGGCGACCGGCGCCGCGCGGGAGGATGTGGTCACTCGCCGCGGGCATGTGCGGCTCTCGGTGCACCGGATCGCGGGCCAGCGCTTTTTCTGGCGGCTGGAGGAACTGGTCGACCGCAACGCCACCGCGCGCGGGGCCGAAACGCTGGGCCTGCCCATGCTGACGGCCAGCAAATCGGACACGGTGCTGTTCATGAACGAGGCGATGCGCCGGCTGGTCGGCGGGCGCGTCCGCACGCTCGACCGCATCTTTCCCTACCTGCCCCTGCGGACGGGCGAGGAAGTTACGGTCACCGTGCAGGAGGGGTCGGCCCGCGCCATCGTGGCCGAGCTTGAGGGCGCTGGCGGGCGGCGCGAGATCTATCTGCTGCCGGCCACATCCGAGCGGCAGGGCGGCGGGCCGGCCTTCGCGGGTTTCGAGGATCTGCCCGTGGCCCTGCTGCGCCTATCGCCCGAGGGCGCGGTCGAGCAGGCCAACCGCTTCGCGCGTGAGCTTCTGGGCCTCGGGTCGGCCGCACCGTCACCGACCGAGGCCGGGCGGGCGTCGGAGGATGCGACGGCCGTGGCGGATTTCGGGCTCGACCTGGCGCATCTGCTGGAGGGGCTGGGCCGTCCGCTGGGCGACTGGCTCGTCGATGCCATGGCGGGCCGGGCGGCCCAGCATACCGAGACCCTGCGCGCCGTGCGCCGGCCGGGCGACATCTTTCTGCGCGTCACCCTGCGCCGTGTGGTCGAGGCCGGGCGGCCCAGCCTCGTCGCGGTTCTGCAGGACATGACCGAATACAAGACGCTCGAAGCGCAATTCGTGCAAAGCCAGAAGATGCAGGCGATCGGCCAGCTTGCCGGCGGTATCGCCCATGACTTCAACAACCTGCTCACGGCCATCAGCGGCCACTGCGACCTTCTGCTGCTGCGCCACGACCGGGATGATCCCGATTACGGCGATCTCGTGCAGATCCACCAGAACGCCAATCGCGCCGCCAGCCTCGTGGGCCAGCTTCTGGCGTTTTCGCGCAAGCAGAGGCTCAGCCCGGAGATCCTGGATATCCATGATGTGCTCTCGGATCTGACCCATCTGCTCGACCGGCTGGTGGGCGAGACGGTGACGCTCGATCTGCAGGAGGCCGAGGATCTGCCCTGCATCCGCGCCGACAAGCGCCAGCTGGAACAGGTGATCATGAACCTCGTGGTCAATGCCTGCGATGCCATGCCCTCGGGCGGGCGGATCACGATGCGCACCCGCGGGGTCGCGCTGCGCGAGCCGGTGGCGCGCGGCCGTGCCGTGGTCCCGGTGGGCGATTACGTGGTGATCGAGGTGGAGGACGAGGGCAGCGGCATCGCGCCAGAGATCGCCGACAAGATATTCGAGCCCTTCTTCACCACCAAGGGCGCGGGCAAGGGCACCGGCCTCGGCCTATCCATGGCCTATGGCATCGTCAA
>SKUV01000341.1 GCA_007129775.1 Paracoccaceae bacterium
GAGGGCGGATTGACAATCCCGGCCGCGACCCCACATGTTGCGCCGCCGGTCCGACTGGTCCGGTTGACAGAAAAACATTCTGATTCAAGAGGCTTTCATGGCTGTCGTTGTTGTCGAATCCCCCGCCAAGGCGAAAACGATCAATCGCTATCTCGGCGCCGACTACACCGTGCTCGCCTCCTACGGCCATGTCCGGGATCTGCCGCCCAAGGATGGCTCGGTCGATCCCGATCAGGATTTCGAGATGACATGGGAGGTCGCCGCCGACAGCCGCAAACACCTGCGCGCCATCGCCGAGGCGCTCAAATCCGACGACACGCTGATCCTCGCCACCGACCCCGACCGCGAGGGCGAGGCGATCTCGTGGCACCTGACCGAGGCGCTGGCGAAATCCCGCGCCATCCGCAAGGACACCCGCGTCACCCGCGTCGTCTTCAACGCCATCACCAAGGCCGCCGTGACCAAGGCGATGGAGGCCCCGCGCGAGGTCGACATGGAACTGGTGCGCGCCTATCTGGCGCGCCGGGCGCTCGATTATCTGGTGGGCTTCAGCCTTTCGCCGGTGCTGTGGCGCAAGCTGCCGGGCGCCAGATCGGCCGGCCGCGTGCAATCGGTCTGCCTGCGCCTGATCGTCGAGCGCGAGATGGAGATCGAGGCCTTCCGCGCCCGCGAATACTGGTCGGTCAGCGCCGCCCTGACCACCCCGCGCGGGCAGGGTTATGCCGCGCGGCTGGTCAGCTTCGCGGGATCGAAGCTCGACCGCTACGACCTCGCCACCCGCGAACAAGCTGAAATGGCGGTGCAGGCGGTGGCCTCGCGCGATCTCACCGTGCAATCGGTGGAGGCCAAACCGGCCAGCCGCAACCCCTCCGCACCATTCATGACCTCCACGCTCCAGCAAGAGGCCAGCCGCAAGTTCGGCATGGGCGCCAAACAGACCATGAGCGCGGCGCAGCGGCTCTACGAGGCCGGCCATATCACCTATATGCGCACCGACGGGATCGACATGGCCCCCGAGGCGGTGATGGCCGCGCGCGACGTGATCAAGGATCGCTACGGCGCCAATTACGTCCCCTCCAGCCCGCGCATGTACAAGAACAAGGCCAAGAACGCTCAGGAGGCGCATGAGTGCATCCGCCCCACCGACATGGCCCAATCCCCCGACCGGCTGCGCATCGCCGATGCCGACCAGCGCAGGCTTTACGATCTGATCTGGAAACGCTCCATCGCCTGCCAGATGGCCGCCGCCCGGCTGGAACGCACCATCGTCGAGATCGGCAGCGCCGACGGTCAGGTCGGGCTGCGCGCCACCGGGCAGGTGGTGCTGTTCGACGGATTTCTGAAGATCTACGAGGAGGGGCGCGACGACGACGAGGGCGAGGACGGCGCCCGCCTGCCCCAGATCGCGCAGGGCGAGGCCGCACGCCTGCAGCCCGGCGGTCTGGCCGATCAGGCCGCCAAGGCCGACGCGGGCGCCGCCGTCGCCGCGGCCGATGCGGCGGTTCTGGGCCAGCAGCATTTCACCCAGCCGCCGCCGCGCTATACCGAGGCCACGCTGGTCAAGAAGATGGAAGAACTCGGCATCGGGCGCCCCTCCACCTATGCCAGCATCGTCACCACGATTCAGGATCGCGGTTACGTGCGCAAGGACCGAAACCGCCTGATCCCCGAGGACAAGGGCCGCCTCGTCACGATCTTTCTGATCAATTATTTCAGCCGCTACGTGGGCTATGACTTCACCGCCGATCTGGAGGCGCAGCTTGACCACATCTCGGCCGGCGAGCGCGATTACAAGGAGGTGCTGGAACGCTTCTGGCGCGATTTCCGCGCCGCGATCGACGAAACCAGCGAGTTGCGCATCACCGAGGTTCTGGAAAAGATCGACGAGGTGCTGGAGCCGCAGCTCTACCCGCCGCGCGAGGATGGCCGCGACGCGCGGCTTTGCCCGGGCTGCAACGAGGGCCGGCTGAGCCTGCGCACCGCGCGTTCGGGCGGCGCGTTCATCGGCTGCTCCAACTACCCCGAATGCCGCTACACCCGCCCGCTGACGGCCCCCGAGGGCGGGGATGCGGACCTTGCGGGCGCGGGCCGGCTGCTGGGCCATGACGCGGGCGATCCGATCACCCTGCGGACCGGCCGCTTCGGCCCCTATGTGCAGCGCGGCGAGGCCAGCGAGGAGGTGCCGAAACCGCCGCGCGCCTCGGTCCCCAAGGGCTGGTCGGTCGATGCGATCGATCTGGAGCGCGCGCTGATGCTGCTGTCGCTGCCGCGCGAGGTCGGCCCGCATCCCGAGGATGGCGAGGTGGTGGAGGCCGGGATCGGCCGCTACGGGCCCTATGTCAAACACGGCCGGGTCTATGCCAACCTGCCCGAGGTCGACGAGGTCTTCACCATCGGCATGAACCGCGCGGTGGAGGTTCTGGCGCAAAAGCTCGCGAGCCGTGGCGGACGCGGCGCGCAGGCCAAGCCGCTGAAGGAACTGGGCGACCATCCCGACGGCGGCGCGGTGGTGGTGATGTCCGGACGCTATGGCCCTTACGTGAAATGGGAAAAGATCAACGCGACGCTGCCCAAGGGGATGGAGCCCGAGGCCGTGACGCTGGAGGCAGCCTTGGAGCTGGTGGCCGAAAAGGCCGCGAAAACCGGCAAGGGGCGCAAGACCGGCGCGAAAAAGGCGGCTGCGAAGAAAACCGGGACCGCGAAAGCCGGGGCGAAGAAGACCACCGCAAAGACCAGCTCGAAGAGCGGGGCCA
>SKUV01000205.1 GCA_007129775.1 Paracoccaceae bacterium
CTGAAAGACTGGCGCAGGGTTGCCACCCGCTATGACCGATGCCCGAAGGTATTCCTCTCAGCCGTCGCCCTCGCCGCAACCGTCATGTTCTGGCTATGACGATCAATGAGCCCTGACCCTAAAGAATCTTTCGCACTTTCAGATTTGACGGCTCCTTCTACAGTGACGGAAGGAGCGACGGGATGGATGAAGAGAAGCAGGACGGTGCGATGGGTCAGGTGATCCAGATCGATGAGGGGCGGATCAGGGATCACCTCGGCGAGATGGTGCGCGGGACGGTCGAGGAAGCGCTGAACGCGATGCTGGACGCGGAGGCGGATCGATTGTGCGGCGCGGGCCGCTATGAGCGCAGCGAAGGCCGGCAGGATATGCGTCAACTTGATCGGGATCCACTCTAGGAGGGCTATGTGCAGTCAGTGCAACTCGCCAAGGTCGAGCCGCAGCATCCGGTCCATCCGGCCTGCAAGGCCGAGGTTATGGGTCGCGATCAGCGCCGCAAGGCCGGTGTCCCGCACCAGGTCCAGTAGCACCGAAAACACCTGATCCGATGTCTCGGGGTCAAGGTTTCCGGTGGGCTCGTCGGCCAGCAGAAGCCGCGGCGCATTGGCCAGCGCCCGGCAGAAGGCCACGCGCTGCTGCTCGCCCCCCGAAAGCTCCGCCGGCCGGTGCTCGGCCCGTGGGGCAAGGCCCACTCGCTCCAGCAAATCGCGGGCGCGGGCCCGTGCCTCGGCCGCGGCCACGCCATTGGCAAGCTGCGGCAGCACGACATTTTCCAGCGCGCTGAATTCCGGCAGCAGATGGTGGAACTGATAGATGAAGCCCACCTCCGCCCGCCGCGCGCCGGTGCGCAGCGCGTCGGGCATCCCGGTATAATCCACGCCACCGATCTCGACCGCGCCGGCATCGGGCGTGTCCAGCAGGCCCGCGATATGCAGCAGTGTGGACTTGCCCGCGCCAGAGGGCGCGACCAGCGCCACAACCTCGCCTCGCTCGAGCGACAGGCTGACACCGCGCAGAACCTCGACCTCGCCGGGGCGGCCCTTGTTGTAGCTTTTCTCGACGCCGGCGAGGCGCAGCGCGGGCTCACTCATAGCGCAAGGCCTCCACCGGGTTCATCCGTGCCGCCCGTCGCGCCGGAAAGATCGTGACGATGAACGACAGCCCAAGCGAAAGCGCCACCGCACGCGCCACATCGGCCGCGCGCAACTCCGCCGGCAGGGCATAGATGCCGCGGATCGATGGGTCCCAGACGCCCCCGCCGGCAAGGTAGTTCACCGCCGAAAATATCTGGTCGATGTAGATCGCGAACAGACAGCCGAGGATCACACCCGCCACCGTGCCCACCAGCCCCACCGAGGCGCCGCAGATGAAGAAGACGCGCATCACCGATCCCTCGGTCAGCCCCATGGTGCGCAGAATGCCGATGTCGCGGCCCTTGTTCTTGACCAGCATGATCAGGCCCGAAATGATGTTCATCGCCGCGATCAGAACAAGGATCGACAGGATCACGAACATCACGTTGTCCTCCACGTCGAGCGCGCGCAGGAAAGACCCGGCACTGTCGCGCCATGTCCAGACCAGCGCCCGCTCGCCGCCCGCGCGCAGTATATCCATCACCAGCGCGTCCACCCGTTCGGGATTGGCCAGCATCACCTCCAGTTCATCCGCCACCCCTTCGCGGTTGAAATAACTCTGCGCCTCGGCAAAGGGCATGTAGATGCGCGTTCGGTCGATGTCGTAGCGCCCGGCCGAGAAGATATAGACCACCTCGTAGGAATTGATCCGCGGCGAGGTGCCAAAGGCGGTCTGCATCCCCTCGGGCGAGATCAGACGTATTCGGTCCCCCGGCGCGACGTTCAATTCGCGCGCGATCCCGGTGCCGATGGCGATGCCGTCATCGAAACGCCCGATCTCGCCGCGCGCCTCGTCCGAGCCCGCCACCCGCGGGATGGTCAGCAGGTCGGGCTTGGCGATGCCGTATACCTCCACCCCGACGGACCGGCCGTCGCGGCTGGCCATGACCTGCCCGCGGATCAGCGGGGCCACCCGCGTCACCCCGGGCACCGCGGCGATGCGGGCGGCCATCTCTTCGTAATCGTCGATGGCCCGCGTGGGCTGGCCGGTCTCGGTCACATGGACCGAGGCATAGACCGTGGCATGGGCGTTGGCCCCGAGGATCGTGTCGACGAATTCGGCCCGAAAGCCCGAACGCACCGCCAGCGTCGCGATCAGCGCGAAGACGGCGAGCGTGATGCCGATCAGGCTGATCCATGTCATCGTGCTTACGCCCCCCTCGGCGCGGCGCGCGCGCAGATAGCGCCATGCGAGCAGCCATTCGAAAGAGGCGAAAGGGGGGGTGCGTCCGGCCATCTTCCTGCCTGGGTCTGGGGTTGCGCCGCGCTGCTGCGCGGTCGTCGGCAAGGTGGTGACAAAGCGCGCCAAGGTCAAGCAAAGGCTGCCGGGTGCCGTGGTCGTGAAGGGCGCCGTCGCGCGCGCTCCACGGCGCCGGCGAGACGGGCAAGAGCGTCCCTTATTCAAGGTCACAAGGTCACAAGGTCGCAATGCGCCGAGGTCAGTACGGCGGTGCGGCCCCCCGTGCCCGGGTCTCGCAGTGCGCGCGCGTGTCATCGGCAACCTGTGCCCAAGCTGCAGACGCGTTGCTCTGGCCCGAACTTGCTCTGGCCCGAACTTGCTCTGGCCCGAACTTGCTCTGGCCCGAACTTGCTCTGGCCCGAA
>SKUV01000114.1 GCA_007129775.1 Paracoccaceae bacterium
CCGGCCGCCGGGGGTGGGCGGGCGGGCGGCGCGGGCGCTGCCCCGACAGGTTCCGCCGCGCGCCCAGGCTCTTCCGGCCGGCCACGCCCTGCCCCGCAATACCTCGGCTCAGACCGCGTTCGGCGGCGCGCGTCCCTCGGCAAAGGCGATCAGATTCTCCACCGCCATCATGCCCATGGCCACCCGCACCTCCAGCGCGGCGGTGCCCAGATGGGGCAGCAGCACCACGTTTTCCAGCGCCCGCAGCCGCGCCGGCACCTCTGGTTCACGCTCGTAGACATCGAGCCCCGCGCCGGCGATCCCGCCGCTTTCCAGCGCCGCGATAAGGGCGGCCTCGTCGACCACATCGCCGCGCGCGATATTTACCAGATGGGCATGGGGCTGCATCGCCGCCAGCGCCGCCGCGTCGATCAGATGCCGGGTCGCGGGCCCGCCGGGCACCGCCACCACGACCACATCCGCCGCCGCCATCACCGCCTGCAGGCTGTCGAGCTGGCACGCCGGAACGCCCGCATCGGCCAAGGGCGAGCGGTTGAAGAACACCACCTTCATACCGAAACCCAGATGGGCGCGGCGGGCGATGGCGCGGCCGATCCGGCCCATGCCCACGATCCCCAGCCGCTTGCCGCTCAGATGCAGACCCAACAGCTGGGTGGGATGCCAGCCCTCCCAGCGCCCGGCACGTACCAGCCGCTCACCCTCGCCCGCGCGGCGGGCGCTCATCAGCATCAGCATCAGCGCGATATCGGCAGTGGCGTCGGTCACCGCGCCGGGGGTGTTCGTCACCACGACCCCCGCCGCCCGGGCCGCCTCGGCATCGATATGGTTATAGCCCACCCCGAAATTCGCCAGAATCCGGCAGCGCGACGCCGCCACCCGGGCGAAGACATCGGCGGAATAGAGATCCCCCAGCGTCGGCAGCACGGCGTCGAAGTCGCGCAAGCTGGCCTCCAGTTCCGCGGCATCAAGCGGGTGGTGCGCCTCCCGAACGACCGTGTCGAACCGCGCCCGCGCGGCCTCCAGCACGGGCACGGGCAGCGGGCGCGTGATCAGGAGCCGAGGCATCAGTGCAGCCGCGCGCCCAGCGGCGCCTCTTGATCCGGCGCGATCAGCACCACCCGCCCCTCGGCATCCGACACCCCGAGCACCAGCACCTCGGACCGCACCGGGCCGATCTGGCGCGGCGGAAAGTTCACCACCGCCATCACACGACGCCCGATCAGGTCTTCGGGCGCGTAATGGTCGGTGATCTGCGCCGAGGACCGCCGCTGTCCGATCCCCGGGCCGAAATCGATCAGGAGCTTGTAGGCCGGTTTGCGCGCCTCGGGAAAGGTTTCGGCCTTCACGACCACTCCCAACCGGATATCCACCTTGAGAAAGTCGTCAAAGCTGATCGTGCCCTCAACCCCGCCGCTCATTGCGCAAGCTCGCGCGAGCGCGCGGCCGCCGCCGCCATGGCCTGGCGCATCAGCGCGGGCAGGCCGGCCTTTTCGTCCATCAACACCCCGAGGGCAGCCGCGGTGGTCCCGTTCGGGCTGGTCACGTTCTCGCGCAGCCGCGCGGGGGGCTCGTTGGCCTCTTCCGCCAGATGACCGGCGCCGCAGACCGTCGCCTTGGCCAGCGCCATCGCCAGATCGGGATCAAGCCCCTCGGCCACACCAGCGGCAGCCATGCATTCGATCAGGTGAAAGACATAGGCCGGACCGGAGCCCGACAGCGCGGTGACGGCATCCATCTGAGCCTCGTTTTCCAGCCGCACGGTCTGGCCGACCGCCGCCAGCAGCCCCTCGGCGAGAATCATATGGGCATCGGTGGCATGTTCATTGCCGATCAGCGCCGTGATCCCGCGGCCGACGGCAGCAGGCGTGTTGGGCATCGTCCGCACGATCGGTGTCCGGCGGCCCAGCGCCGCCTCGAGCGCGCCGAGGGTCTTGCCCGCGGCGACGCTGACAAAAAGCGTCTCGCCATCTCCGAAAGAGTCGACCCACGGCAGCGCCGCCGCCATCAATTGCGGCTTGACCGCAATCAGAACGAGCGCCGGCGACTCCGTCACCTCGCCGTTGATCTGCACGCCCTGCCGGTGCAGCCAGTCCGACGGGTGCGGGTCGAGCACCTGCACGCTTGTCGGATCGAGCCCCCGGTGCAGCCAGCCCGCCAGCAGGGCCGAGCCCATCTTGCCGCAGCCCAACATTACGAGGCCGCGCGCCTCAATATCCGTAAAATCCATTCGTCCCGTCCGTTCCGCCAATGTCGCGGTCAGACTAGGCGCGGCCGTAAGCCTCTGCAATGGCGACCTGAAGCGCCTCCTGCGGCGTCCGGTCGGACCACGAGACAAGTTGAAAGGCCGGATAGAAGCGCTCGGCCGTCATCACCGCGGCGCCGATCATCCGGTCGATCTGCTCGGGCGCGGCCAACTGCCCGCCCGACAGAAGCAGCCCGTAGCGCCAGACCATCAGATGCTGCTCGTGCCAATAGCTGAAGCCACCGGACCAGACCATGTCATTGGCATGATTGAGCGTTTCGTAAAGCACCCCCAGCCGGTCCTCGGGTGGCTCCAGTTCGAACGTGCAGATCAGGCGCAGGGTTTCGTCGCGCGCTGACCATGCGAGGGTGATCGAATAGGTCCGCCATTGCCCCTCGACCGCCATGGCGATCTGATCATCCGCGACGCGGTCGAATTCCCACGAATGGTGCTCGGCGAGGGTTTCGACGATGTCGATCGGGTGAATCTCGCTGCTGTGCAGGATTTCTTCGGAAAGTGACATGCCCGGCCTCGTTATCGTTAGCCTCAGATGGGCGTGACCCCACAAGAAGCTGGGTGTCGTCCAACAAGAGGCGTAGGAACTGCACGCCCCTTACTAGATATGGTGGGGGGAAAGAAATGGCCTGTAAAGAAGTTTCTTGCGACGTTCTTGTGGATAAGTCGTCCTGCGGCGCCCTGCCCACAAGGCAGGCGCATGCGGGCGCAGCGCAGGTGCGACGCAGGGCGCCCGGCGCAGCGTGGGCGGCGCCGGGTCATGGGGTGCGCACAGGGGCGGGCAACGGGGGGCGCAGGTGCGGCGCGTCACCGCCGCGCCTGGCCTGGGCGCACGCTCAGTCCTGCGTTTCGGCAAGCGTCTCGTCACGCTCGCGCCGCGGTTCGCGTGGCGGGCGGCCGATGACCTCGCGTAATTCGTCCAGTTCGATAAAGTTGTCGGACTGGCGGCGCAATTCGTCGGCGATCATCGGCGGTTGGCTGCGGATCGTCGAGACGACGGACACCCGCACCCCTTGCCGCTGCAGGCTTTCCACCAGCGGCCGGAAATCGCCATCGCCCGAGAACAGCACGGCATGGTCGATCCGCGGTGCAAGCTCCATCGCGTCCACCGCCAGTTCGATATCCATGTTGCCCTTGACCTTACGGCGTCCCATGCTGTCGGTGTATTCCTTCGCCGGCTTGGTCACCATCGAATAGCCATTGTAGTGGAGCCAGTCGACAAGCGGCCGGATCGGCGAATAATCGTCATTCTCCAGCAGCGCGGTATAGTAGAAGGCCCGCAACAATTTGCCGCGGCGCATGAATTCCTGCCGAAGCAGTTTGTAGTCGATGTCAAAGCCCAGTGCCTTGGCTGCGGCATAGAGGTTGGAGCCGTCGATGAAGAGCGCGAGGCGCTCGTCCTTGTAAAACATTATGGCTTCCTTTCAATATCTTGCGAGATGGCGCGCGCGGCATGAGTGGTAGCGGGAAGCTGCGAATGCCCATCACACACTGAAGATGTAGGAATTTAGAAAAGTGCCACAAGAATTGATAGGGGCGCGCGCACTCTCTTAAGTTAGTGCAAAACGGCGCGGGCCGACCGGAACCATGGCGCTGCGGGATAGCGAAGACCCTTGTAAATCCCGGGGCGAGGCGGTAGGTATCGCGTCTCCATCTGACGAAGCAGAGGTATCCCATGGCCCGCGTGACGGTTGAAGATTGCGTTGACAAGGTCCCGAACCGGTTTGATCTGGTCCTGCTGGCCGCCCATCGCGCGCGCGAAATCGCCTCTGGCGCGCCGATCACGGTCGATCGCGACAATGACAAGAACCCGGTCGTCGCGCTGCGCGAAATCGCCGAGGAAACCCAGTCTTCGGGCGAATTGCAGGAACGTCTGATCGAAAGCTATCAGACCCAGATCGAGGTGGACGAGCCCGAAGACGACGACATGTCGCTTCTGATGGGCGCCGAACAGGATCGCCCGGTGCATGACGACATGGACGAAAAGCGTCTGTTGCGGGCGCTGATGGAAGCGCAGGGGCAAGGCTGACGGCAGCGCCGCCTCCTGCGTCCTCCGACGCGCTGGTTGCCGCCCCTGCCACTGCCCCGGGTGGCGGCACCGACATTTCCGGAACCCTGCGCGCCGACGAGCTTGTCGCGCGGGTCCGCGCCTACAATCCTCGCTCGGATTGCGATGCGATCCGGCGCGCCTATGAATACGGCGCGCGGATGCACGATGGCCAGTTGCGCCATTCGGGCGAGCCCTATTTCACCCATCCGGTCGCGGTGGCCTGCATTCTGGCCGAGATGCGGCTCGACGATTCCACCATCATCACCGCACTTCTGCACGACACGATCGAAGACACCAAATCCACCTATTCCGAGATCGCGCGCCTGTTCGGCGCGGAAATCGCGGAACTGGTGGATGGCGTCACCAAGCTGACGAACCTGCAACTGTCGTCTTCCGAGGCCAAGCAGGCCGAAAACATGCGCAAGCTGCTGTTTGCGATGTCGCGCGACTTGCGGGTGATCCTCGTCAAACTGGCCGACAGGCTGCACAACATGCGCACGATCCGGTCCATGCGGAGCGACAAGCAGGCCCAGAAGGCGCGCGAGACGATGGATATCTTCGCGCCGCTGGCCGGGCGGATGGGGATGCAATGGATGCGCGAGGAACTGGAAGACCTCGCATTTCGCGTGCTCAACCCCGATGCGCGGTCTTCCATCATCCGCCGCTTCATCACGCTGCAACGCGAGGCCGGAGACGTGGTGGAGCGCATCACCTCCGACATCCGAACCGAGCTTGACGGCGCCGGGATCGAGGCCGAGGTGCACGGACGCGCCAAGAAGCCCTATTCGATCTGGCGCAAGATGCAGGAAAAGCAGCTGTCCTTTTCGCGGCTGTCGGACATCTACGGCTTTCGCGTGATCTGCACCAAAGAGACCGATTGCTACCGCATCCTCGGGGTGATCCACCGGCGCTGGCGGGCGGTGCCGGGGCGGTTCAAGGATTACATCAGCCAGCCCAAGACCAACGGGTACCGCAGCATCCACACCACCGTGTCCGGGCGCGACGGCAAGCGCGTGGAAGTACAGATCCGCACCCACGAGATGCACGAGGTCGCCGAGGCCGGCGTCGCGGCGCACTGGGCCTATCGCGACGGGCTGCGGGTGTCGAACCCCTTCGCCGTCGATCCCGCCAAATGGATCACCACCCTGACCGAGCGCTTCGACAGTGGCGACGACCACGACGAGTTTCTCGAGCATGTGAAGCTGGAGATGTATTCCGATCAGGTCTTCTGCTTCTCGCCCAAGGGCGATGTGGTGCAATTGCCGCGCGGGGCGACGCCGCTCGATTTCGCCTATGCGATTCACACGCGGATCGGCGACAGCTGCGTTTCGGCCAAGGTCGACGGGATCCGGGTGCCGCTCTGGACGCGGCTGAAGAACGGCCAGTCGGTCGAGATCATCACCGCCGAGGGCCAGCGGCCGCAATCCACATGGATCGACATCGTGACCACGGGGCGCGCGAAATCGGCCATCCGCCGATCGCTGCGCGAGGAGGATCGTGAAAGGTTCGTGCGGCTGGGCCGTGAACTGGCCCGCGTGGCGTTCGAGCATATGGGCCGGCGCGTGTCGGACAAGGCACTGGGGGCGGCCGCAAGCAAGCTGGGCGTCAAGACCGCTAACGAGTTGCTGGCGCGGCTGGGCAGCGCCGAGATCACCGCGCAGCAGATCCTGCGCGCGCTCTATCCCGACCTGTCCGTGCAACAGGGCGAGGAAATCGACGCCCACCGCCCGGTTGTCGGCCTGTCGCCCGAGCAGACCTTTCAGCGCGCCGCCTGCTGCCAGCCGGTCCCGGGCGAGCGGATCGTGGGCATCACCTATCGCGGGCGTGGCGTTGTGGCCCATGCCATCGATTGCGCCGTTCTGGCCGAATACGAAGAACAGCCCGAACGCTGGATCGACCTGCGCTGGCACGAGGGCCGCCACCCGGCTGCGCATACCGTGAGCCTTGATCTGACGATCAGCAACGACGCCGGCGTTCTGGGCCGTATCTGCACCATGATCGGCGAACAGGGCGCCAATATCTCCGATCTGAGATTTGTCGACAGAAAGCCCGATTATTACCGTCTTGTCATGGAAGTCGATCTGCGCGACGTGGAACATCTTCACACGGTCATGACGGCTCTGGAGGCAGAAAGCGACGTGGCAGAGCTAGGCCGCTTCCGCGATCCGCACCGCAAGCCCTGAGCCGGCCAGAGAGGCGACGCAGTTGGTTTTCAAACGCCGCACCAAACGCAGGTTCTGGGAGGTGCTGGTCGGCATATTCTATCCCAAGGGCGGCTGGCGCCGGGCGGTCAGCTATGTCGGCCACCGGCTCAGCCGGCTGCCGGACACACCCGAACGGATCGCGCGCGGCATCGCCGCCGGCACGATGGCCTCGTTCACCCCGATGTTCGGGCTGCATTTCATCCTCGCCGCCTCCATCGCGCGGGCGCTGCGCGGCAATATCGTCGCGGCGCTGCTGGGCACCTTTTTCGGCAATCCGATCACCTTTCCACTGATCGTCATGGGCTCGGTCGAACTGGGCAACCTGTTTCTCGGCCAGGCGGGCATCGTGCATTTTCCGCAGATCATGGCCTCCTTCGGCCTCGCCTGGAGCGAGATCTGGTATAACCTCGTCGCCTTGGTCACCGGCGAGCCGCAGAAATGGGACCGGCTCGCGCTTTTCTTCCGGCGGGTGTTTCTGCCCTATCTGATCGGCGGGATCATCCCCGGAATAATCTGTTCGGTGGGTATGTATTACCTGTCGCTCCCGCTGATCCGCACCTATCAGAAACGCCGCCGCGAATCGCTGCGAAAGCGCTTCATGGAAAGCCGCGCGGCCCAGCGCAGTGGCAGCGAGCCCGGAGACGGCCCGGCGGAGTGACGGGCCATCGCCTTGCGAGGGCCGGCTGCGACGAGCTCAAGGCGGCCCTGTGCCCGGCGGCGCGTCCTGCTCAGGCCCCGAGCAGGCGCATCACTGTCAGGCTGAACGGATCGGGGCGCAGCAGCGCGAGCGCGACGTCGGGCAGCGCGCTTTCGGACGCAAGCACCGCGACCTGCGCGCCATAGGCCGCCACGCCGACCTGTGCCATGATCAGCCCCTTGAGCACGATCAGCCAGACCGGCAACACCGCCACGAGCCGCAGAAAGGTCAGGCTCAGCGAGCGGGCATAGCTGCGGTCTTCGGCGGCCTTCTGGCGCCGGTGCTCCGCCTCGATCCGCCGAAGCCGGGTGTGAAAGTCGAGAGGTTTGTCCACATCACTCATCGCGCCGGTCGCTCCGCTCTGCCGCCGACCGCCGCGAATCGCGGGGCCGAGAATCCCGCGCGACGGGCTACAGCAGGAATCGGGCGATTTTCCGGCAGCCCTGCGGGGCGGCAGCCGCAGACGAGTGGGGCGGCCTGGCGGACGGTGCGGCGCGCGCCCCGTCGGAGTGCGTTCAGGCAGGCGGGCGGTGCAAGGTCAGCGTCGCCCATTCGCCGATATCCTCGCGCGCCTCCAGCGCCAGCCCCTCGGCGGTATAGGCGGCCAGCACCGCCTCGGCCTGCCCCACAAGCAGCCCCGACAGGATCGCATGCCCGCCAGGGGCCAGTTGCGCCGCCACGTCGGGCGCGAGCGTGATCAGCGGGCCCTTCAGGATATTGGCGAAGATCAGATCGAAGGGAGCTGCCGCATCGAGCTCCGGATGGGCGAAACCCGCAGCCTCCAGACAGATCACCCGCTCGCCCAGATCGTTCGCGCGGGCATTGGCCTGTGCCACCTCCACCGCCACCGCGTCGATGTCGCTGGCCCAGACCGGCCCGGGCCAGACCCGCGCCGCCGCCATCGCCAGCACCGCGGTGCCACAGCCGATATCGGCCACGCGCCGTTTTTCGGCGCCGAGGCTCACCAACCGGTCGAGCGCGCGCAAACAGCCCTGCGTCGTGCCGTGGTGGCCGGTGCCAAAAGCCATCGCCGCCTCGATCAACAGGGCGATCCGGCCGGTCGGCACCCGATGGGCATCATGGCTGCCGTAGACGAAGAAGCGCCCCGCCTCCACCGGAACAAGCTCGCGCCGGACCTTCGCGACCCAGTCGATTTCGGGCAATTCCGACACGGCGAAGGGCTGCGCCCCATGGGCCGCGGCCAAAAGCGCGAGGGCGGTTTCGTCGGGCGGGGCCTCGAAATAGGCGCCGATTTCCCACAGGCCGGAGCCGTCCTCGATCTCGAATGTGCCCACGCCGGTGGGCGCGGGATGAAGCGCCTCCAGCGCCTCGGCCAGAGCGCCGGCCGGCACCTCTCCGGGCAGGGTGGTCAGGGCGGTAAAGGTGGGCATGGGTGCGCTCCGCTGGCTGTGCCGCGGCGATACGCGCAGGCAAGGCGCGGGTCAAGCAGCGCCCGCAGCCCGGCGTCGGATCAAGTGCCGCGGGCTTGGGCAGAGCTGTTTTCTGCCCCGATGCCGGTGCCCATCGGGCATGTCACCCCGGTGCCTCCGATCCCGCAATAGCCGCCCGGGTTCCGGGAAAGGTATTGCTGGTGGTAATCCTCGGCGAAAAAGAACTCTGGCGCGTCGCAGATTTCGGTGGTGATCGCGCCATAGCCCGCGTCGCGCAGCCGGAGGGCATAGGCATCGCGGCTGGCCTCGGCGGCGGCGCGCTGGGCGGGGGTGGTGGTATAGATGCCGGAGCGATACTGCGTGCCGATATCGTTGCCCTGCCGCATGCCCTGGGTTGGGTCGTGCCCTTCCCAGAAGACCCGCAGCAGAGTTTCGTAATCGACCTTCGCCGGGTCGTAGATCACGCGCACCGCTTCGTTGTGCCCGGTCCGCCCGCTGCAGACCTCCTCGTAGGTCGGGTTGGGGGTGTGGCCCGCGGCATAGCCCGCCATGGTCAGCCAGACCCCGGGCAGTTTCCAGAACATCCGCTCGACGCCCCAGAAACAGCCCATGCCAAAGATCGCCTCCTCCATCCCCTCGGGCACGGGCGCCCGAAGTGGCCGGTCGAAGACCACATGGCGTTCGGCGGTGGGGATCGGGTCGGGCCGGCCGGGCAGCGCGGCCTCGGGCGCGACCATCTGGGTCTTGGAGCTGAATAATCCGAACATCGCGGCCTCCGGGTCTGGGGATTTCGGGCGCATGGGCCTTGGCTCAGAGATGATACCGGCCGGCCCCGAATCAAGTGCCGCGGAGCGGTGAGCCGCCATGAAAGGGTGGGCGAAGGGCGAGCTGAGCAGCGCGAGGGCCGCAGATGGCCGCTCGCAACGCTTGGGATGTCAGCTTTATCACCGCCAAGTCCCAAAGACCTCGAAAGACGCACCCAGTTTCGCCAAAGCGGCTGGCCGTGGCTGTGGGGGGCCTGTGGCTCCGGTGGGGCCGCGCAAGCCCCCGAACGCATCCGCTGCCCGGGTGGCTCTCGCGGCGTTCACCGGCGGTCAGAAAAGGGGCGCGGCGCCAGAAATGAGAGTCTGCAGGGCGGAGGGATCGCAACGCAGTCAGGCAAAAAGCCCGGTCACTCAGAAAAACCATAATTTGTCCACTTAACCTTCTTTCCATGCTTTTTTCGGGAAGGGGGATCACCCCATGGGACACTCTTCGACAGCGAAGAAGCGGCTGCCGCGAGATGCCGTGAGCAAGATAGCGGAGCAGCGACTGAGCGTGCTGGAACTGGCCAGGGAACTCGGCAACGGTGAGGCGGACCGTGGCCCCAGTGGGGCCGCGTAAGCCGCCGAACGAGGCCTGCCGTCAGCGAGGCATGGACCGGACGAGCTTCCATGAATGGAAGCGCCGGTTCCAGACGCATGGCTTCGACGGGCTGAAGGACCTGCCGCCGATCCACAAGTCGCACCCGCAAACGACACCTCCTGAGGTGGTGGTGAAAATCAAGGAGCTTGCGCTGGAGCACCCCTCCTTCGGCTGCAACCCGTTTGAGGCGATGCTGGCGCTGGAGGGCATCAGGGTGTCCTCGATCACGATCCAGAAGCTTCTTGACGACAGCGGCCTGGGCACGCGCTACGACCGCTGGTTGGCGTTGGAGGCGAAGCACGCCGAGAAGGCCATCGAACTGACCGGCGAGCAGGCCGCGTTCCTGGAGAAGCTGAACCCATGCTTTCGGGAAAGGCACGCGGAATCGGGCGCTCCCGGCGAGCTGCTGTCGGCCGATACCTTCTTCGTGGGCACGCTCAAGGGCGTGGGCAAGGTCTACCTGCACGCCGTGGTGGATACCTTCGGATCGTATGCCTTCGGCTTCCTGCACG
>SKUV01000287.1 GCA_007129775.1 Paracoccaceae bacterium
AGCGGGACCATGTCCTGCTGCTGCAGGATACGCCTGCTATCGATGAGGGTGTTTCCGAACTGCAGAACCATGCGCTTGGTCTGGATGCCTTGCGCGCGCGCGTTGCAGAGAGCGGCGCGGATCCGGTCGCGGTGATCTTCGACGCCTGTCGCGAACCCCTTGGCCCAGAGCCCGTATTGCCGCAGGGTGGGACGGGGTCAGTGGCCGCTGCATGGCTTCTGATATTCACAAGCGAAATATGGCGCTGTCCCCTCGACACCACTGGCCAGGATGATCGCGGCGACCATTCGATTTTCATGCGCGCCATGCTTCCATTCCTGTCAGAGCCAGGGATCTCGCTGCAAGAGGCCGTGATTCTGGCCTATCCGCAGATCATGCGGATGTCTGACGGGCTGGGTTACCCGCAGCGGCCAGTGATCGTCGACAAGCTGTCGCGCGGATTCCACATCGATCCGGCCGCCACACCGCACCGTCGGCCATCCCGGCGCTTCGGGAGTGACAGATGATCCGGATCACAGCCTTTCTCGCCATTCTGCTGCTGGGCGTACCAGCCTTCGCACAGTCACGGCATGCGCTGGTCGTGGGGATCGACAGCTACGATCATGTGCCTGACCTGATGAAAGCGGTCAATGACGCCCGCGCTGTCGCCACGGCCTTCGAGGCCGCTGGCTTCGAGACCGAATTGCTGATCGACCCTGACGAGCACAGCCTGCTCACGCAACTGACCCGCTTTGCCTCACGGTTGCGACCCGGCGACGAGGCCGCTTTCTTCTTCGCGGGTCACGGTGTCGAAATCGACAGCCGGAATTACCTGCTGCCTGCCGATGTGCCGAATGTGCCGCCGGGGCAGGAATTCATCGTCATTCGCCGTTCCCTGCCGGTCGATGACGTGATCGACGCCATGCAGCGGCGCGGTGCGCGGTTGAGCCTGCTGATCCTTGACGCCTGTCGCAACAACCCGTTCGAACAGATCGGCACCCGCACTGCTGGCAGCCCGCGCGGGCTGGGCCAGACCCGTGCTCCCGAAGGCAGCTATATCATGTATTCAGCCGGTGCCGGTCAGGCCGCGCTTGACCGGTTGTCGGATGACGACCCGAATCCGAATTCGGTCTTCACGCGGGCGCTTCTGCCCCGCCTGTCCGAACCCGGCCTGCCGCTGCGCCGGATGGTGCGCGAAGTCCGCTCCGAGGTCCGTCGCAAGGCGGAAACCATTGGCTTTAACCAGTTCCCGGCGGTCTATGACCAGCTTGACGGGGAATTCACCCTCATCCCTGCTGCGACCGAACCGACACCACCCGCGCCAGCGCATGATCCCTGCGAACTGGCGCGCATGGACTGGGCGCTGCTGGGCGATACGGCCGGCGTGGCCACATTGACCACATTTCTGGACCAGCACGGGCAATGCGCGCTGCTTGCGGCTTTCGCGCAAGAGCGGCTGGACGCGTTGCAGACTCTGCCTGAACCCCTGCCGGAGCCTGAGCCTGAGCCGGTGCCTCTCCCCATGACAGAAATGACCCGGACCTTGCTCGCGGCGGGCATGTCTACAACCTGCAGCATATTGCCGACAGGGCGCGTGGCATGCTGGGGATCAACCTTTCACAGTATCATGGACACATCGGACCCCAATTATCGCACGACCCCCGCGATCGTCGAGGGGCTGGAGGCGCGCGCGATATCTGTCGCGGTCGGATCAGACAAGAGCTGCGCGCTCACCGAGCATGGCGCAGTGTGGTGTTGGGATAACGAAAGCTTGTCATCGCTCGAACCCATTGAGGGGCTGAACCTGCCTGTGCAAGCCATCGCTTATGGGGGTCTGCACGCCTGCGCCATCGACAGTGACGGCGGGCTCATGTGCTGGGGGTTCAACATGGACGGGCGGATTGGCGATGGAACGACAAATTCGGCTGACATGCCGGTAGGGGTTCACGGTCTGAATCGCGATATTGTCGATATCGCCCTGGGGAGTGACTTCAGCTGCGCCACCACCTCGGCCGGTGCAGTGAAATGCTGGGGCGATAATGGCTGGAACCAACTGGCTGGCGGCCCCGATCTGGATCAGAGCCTGACCCCGATACCAGTTGCCGGACTGGAAAGCGGCGTGCGCGCGCTCAGCGCCGGATCGCGGCATAGTTGCGCTCTGCAGGATACCGGAGAGGTCTATTGCTGGGGCACAGGGGCCACTGGCCCGGCAGGCGGCGGCACAGCCCCCGGTATCGTTCAGGTGCCCGGTTCAGGGGACAGGTTCGTCCAGCTTGCCGCTGGAAGGGCCTTCACCTGTGGTCTGACAGAGAGCAGCGCGGTGCACTGCTGGGGGCAGAGTTTTGAGCATAATATGCGGACATATCGGCCAGGCCCGGTCACAGGGTTTGAAAACGGGGTGCGCAGCATCGCGGCGGGCAGTGATCATCTCTGTGCCTTGATGGAGGATGATCGCGTCCAGTGCATTGGCGACAACCGGAATGCCACCCTTGGTGACGGCACCACCACGGATCGTCAACGCCCGGTCACCGCGCTGCTGCCGGAAGCGCCGCCGCGCTGAGCATGGATGCGAAGCACTGCTGCCGACAGGCGGAGAGCCGTTATGCAGGTCGAAAGCTGTGCTGCGCGCGCTGGCAAGACCGCGCCTGTCGGCGAGGGCAAGGCACCGGTCGCGACAGATGCATCGCCCTTATCCAGTGACAGCCGATTGTCTGGTGCCTGTGGGATGGAGCGGGCAGCGGGAATC
>SKUV01000100.1 GCA_007129775.1 Paracoccaceae bacterium
GCACGATCCGGCCTGCGCGCAGATGGGCCTGCCGCGCGCAGCGTGCGGCGAGGCGCGGCGAATGAGTCACCAGCAACAGCGCCGCGCCGGCCTCGGCCACGAGTTCCAGCATCAGGTCCAGAACGTCGTCGCCCGTGGCCTCGTCGAGGTTGCCGGTGGGCTCGTCGGCCAGCACCAGTGCGGGCTGCGCCGCCAGTGTCCGCCCGATCGCCACCCGCTGCTGCTGGCCGCCCGACAATTGCTCCGGATAGCGCCGAAGCAGATCGCTCAGCCCCAGCCGCGCCGCCAGCGCCGCCACCCTTGCGGCATCGTGCCGCCCGGCCAGCCGGGCCTGAAAGGCGAGGTTCGCCGCCGTGTCGAGCGACGGGATCAGGTTGAACTGCTGAAACACTAGCCCGACCGTGCCGCGCCGCAACCGGGCCCGGGCCGGATCGGGCATCCGCGCCACATCCTGCCCCGCCACCTCGATCCGCCCCCGGTCCGGCAGGTCGAGCCCGGCGGCAAGATGGAGCAAGGTGCTCTTGCCGCTGCCGGATTCGCCCGTCAGGGCAAGGCTTTCGCCAGCGGCGAGCCGCAGGCTGACACCGCGCAGCACGGCCACCGGGCCGGTGGCAGTAGGGTGGGATTTGTGCAGGTCCTCGATCAAGAGCATGGCGCGGCCCCTTTCGCTTCCCCTTATTTAGGGTGAAGGCGCCGGGGGGAAGGGGGCGATGGGCTCCAGCCTACCGCGCGCCCATTCCCGGCCCGCCCGGCGGGTGCCGCGAGAGCCTGCCCGGGCAGCGGATGGCGTTCGGGGGCTTACGCGGCCCCACCGGGGCCACGGTCCCCTTCACTCCCGGCCAGCCGCTTTGTCGAGGATTGGTGCATCGTGCGAGGTCGTCCGGACGGGGCGGGCATAAAGCGCTCACCCCCCGGCGTTGACGGCGGCTGATCGCGGCCATCCGATGCCCTCCCCTTGTGCAACTGCTCGCAACGGCCCATTCCCGCCCGCGCGGTGAATTCCGCGAAAGCCTACACGCTGCCCTTTTCGCGAGTCCGCATGCCTGCGCCGAGGCGTCAGTCCGGCCAGGTCCAGCCGCGGCGCCTCGGCACTTTCAGCGCCAGCATCGGTTTGAACCACGGCCGGGCGAAGCGGTCCAGATCGAGCGCCTCGTGCACGCCCTCGGTCTCCTCGCCGCCGAATTGCGTGCGCACCACCGAGCGGGTGTAGAACGGCGCGTCCAGCATCGCCTTGACCTGCCGCGGCGCATAGCCGGCATCGGCCCGCGTCTCGCGCCGCACCCCCCAGAGCGAGCGGCGGATCGGTGCCTGCGGCGGCGGCGTGATCGGCTGTGCGTTGCCCTGCGCGTCAAAGACCAGCCCGGCCTCCAGCCGGCTGCCGTCACGGCGCTCGGCGTCGTAATAGCACACCGCCCCGGCCGAGGTGGGAAAGCGGCCCCATGTCCAGTAGCGGAAATCATCCTCCAGCGCGGCGGTGCCGAAATTGGCGTCGAAATAGCCGTGCCCCTGCCAGCGCCAGCCGGGGCGGTCGATGTCGATCTCGGCCCGCGCCACCGGGGCGAAGGGGCGCCAGACATGGGTGCCTTCATTGTTGAGCGGCAATTCCACCCCAGTCACGGCGGCGGGCGTCAGTGTCACACGGCCGCGCAGCCGGCCCGGATGGGGCAGGGTGGCCTCGTCGAAATCGACGATCAGGCGCGCCCCGTCCCAATGCATCTGGCTGGGCCCGATCCGCAGGCTGTCGGCCGAAAGCCGCAGCGCCTGCGACCCGCGGTCCGTCATCGTCCAGCGCCCGCCGCGGCCATAGGTCACCACGTTCAGGCAGCAGTGATCCGCCGGGTTGCGCCGCCCGCTCCAGCGATACCATGGCGAAAAGACCGACCCTATGAAGCCGATGATCGAGATCGCGCGGCTGCCGCAGTCCGAGACGGCATCGACATACCACCATGCATAGCCGTTCGGGGGGACGTCGATGTCGAAGCACGGTCCGTCAGTATCGCCTCGGCCGCGTGCCGGCCGGAGAGCGTGGCCATCGGTATCCCCGCGCCCGGATGCGCCCCACCCCCCGAGAGATAGAGGCCGGGCAGCGACGATCGCGCTGTCGGCCTTTGCAGCGATGCCGTCAGCCCATGTGGGCTGCGCCCGTAAAGCGAACCGTCCGACCCGGGGAACAGCCGGGCGAAGCCCTGCGCCGTGGTCGCGCAACCGTCCGGCGGCGCCGGGTCGAAGCGCAGGCCGAACCGGGCGAGGGTCTCGAAAACCAGTGTCCGACATGGGGTGTCCTCCTCCTCGGGAACCGCCGTTTCGGCCGGCGGGGCATTCAGGATGATCTCGAAACGCTCCGGCCCCTCGGGCGGGCCGAGCCCCGCGCCCCGGTCCTGCGCGCAGACATATAGCGTGGGCGCGCGCGGCAAGGCGCCTGCGGCAAGCGGGCCGAATTCCAGCGCCGGGTCGGGGCCGAAAAAGACGTTGTGATGCACCAGATCGGCGCGCGACGGCCGCGCGGCAAAGGCCCAGACCTGCGCCGACAGGCTGCGCGGGGCCACGGCCGGGGCGGGCACCGCGCCCCGCGCGGACTGGCCGAGATGGCCCCGGTGCAGGGCGGCCGGATCGCCGTTGAAGACCACCGCATCAGCGGCAAGCCGCGTGCCGCAGGCCAGATGCACCGCCGCCGCGCACCCGCCCTGCACCTCGATCCGCGCGGCATGGGCATTGTAGCGAA
>SKUV01000048.1 GCA_007129775.1 Paracoccaceae bacterium
AATCCGCCACCGCCGCGGCCGCGCTCACATAGCCGTCGCGCAGATCGGCCGCGAGGGCCGCGCGGTCCCGTTCGGCCGGCGCGCCGAAGCCGCCGCCGCCCGGGGTCTGGACGCTGACGACGCCGTCTTTCGGCACCGTCAGCGTGATCTTGGAGGGCAGGTCGCGGCCCTCTCCTTCGGGGTCCAGAATGTAATGGGCCGGCCGGCCGTCGCCGCCGCCCGCCAGGCCCCAGGGCGCGAATTTGCGGCCGTCCGAGAGGATGGTGAAGATGCAATCGGCATCGGGAAACTGGAAATCCCGCCGCACGCCGAGCCCGCCGCGAAACCGCCCTGCCCCGCCTGAATCCGGGATCAGCTCATAGCGCGCGATGCGGATCGGATAATTCATCTCGACCTCTTCGATGGGCGCGTTTTCGGTGTTGTGCAGGTTGGTCTGCACCGCGGTCGCGCCATCGCTGGCCGGACGCGCGCCCGACCCGCCGGCGATCGTTTCCATATAGCAGTAGAATTCGCCGCGCCTGGGATCGTCGCCGCCGAAGCCCAGATTGACGATCAGCGCCTTGCCCGAGGCCGGGATCACCTGCGGCAGCGCGGGATGCAGCGCCAGCAGGATGAGTTCCGTGAGCTTCTGGCCCATCTCCCAACCGCCGACCACCGCCGCCGGGCGCGTGGCCGTGCAGATCAGCCCGTCCGGGCCCGTCACCTCGATGCAGGCGAGAAATCCGGAATTGAGCGAAATCCCTTCGGACACAAGGGCTTTGGCGACGAAGGCCAGGCAGCATGTGGCCATTGCCCGGGTGCAGTTGATGGGCGATGCGCGCTGTTCGGAAGAGCCGCCAACATCCACCACGATGCGCCCCTCGCCGATGGTGACGCGCGCCTTCAGGCGCACGGGCTCGTCGGTGAAACCGTCATCGTCGCGAAAGGCCTCGGCCTCCCATGTGCCGGCGGGCAGGCGGCCGATATCGCGCCGGGTCCAGCGTTCGGTATGGGCGATAAGTTCGTCATAGAAGCTTTCCAGCGCGTCGGGGTCGTATTTCCGCGCCAGATCGGCCAGGCGCTGCTGGCCCACGAAATTGGCCGACATCTGCGCGCGCAGATCGCCGTTGGTCTCGCGCCGGGCGCGGACGTTCTCCAGAAAGAAGCCCAGCACATTGGCGTCGATCTCGCCGCCCGTGGCGATGCGCGTGGGGGGCAGGATGATGCCCTCCTGAAACAGTTCGCGGTTGACCCCGAGGCTCGCGGCGGAGGAGCCGCCCACATCCACGTGATGGGCCATGTTGGCAAGGTAGCCCAGCCGCCGGTCACCCAGATAGACCGGCGAGACGCAGGTGATATCGTTCAGATGGCTCGCCCCGCGATGGGGGTCATTGACAAGAAAGGCATCGCCCGGCGCCATCCGCTCGGGGCCCCATTCGCGGATTGCCGCGGGCGCGATCGTGGCCATGGACACCAGATGCGCCGGCTGCGCGAAGGATTGCGCGATGCAGCGCAGCTTGGTGTCGAAAAAGGCGCAGGAGAAATCGGCCCGCGTCTTGATATTGGTGGAATAGGCGGCGCGGCGGATCGTCAGCGCCATTTCCTCGGTGATATTGATCAGCGCATTGCGCAGCACCTCGAAGGTCACCGGGTCCATGTCGGGGCGGGCCAGCGGGGCCACGCCGGCCTCAGCGCTTGCGGTGTCATTCATCGCCAGTGCCTTTCTGCGTTGCGGGCGCGAGCGTGATCAGCAGGCTGCCCCCGGCATCGACCCTTGCCACCGCCCCGGGTGGCACGATTGTCGTGGTGTCCATCTGTTCGATGATCGCGGGGCCGTCGATCCGGTCGCTGGCCAGCAGATCGGCCCGCAGGTGAATCGGGCACTCCACCGGCCCGTCGAAGACCACGCGCCGCGATGCGACCGGCGCCGGCCCGGCGCCGCCCTGGCGCGGCGGCAGTTCGGCCAGTTGCGGGCGGTCGACCTCGCCCACCGCGGTCACGCGCAGGTTCAGCATCATCGTGTCTTCGGTGGCGCTGCCGAAGCCATAGGCGCGTTCATGCTCGGCCCGGAAGGCCGCGTCGATCTCTTCGGGGCCATCGCGGCCCGGGGTGACTGGGATGCGCAGCGGATAGTTCTGGCCGCGATAGCAGACCTCGGCCTCGCAGATCATCGAGATGCGATCCTCAGGCACATCTTCGGCCTGCAGCAGGGCCCGGCCGGCGCCCGTCAACTCCGACAGCAGCGCGCCCAGCCAGTCGCGCGTGATCCCCCGCAGCGGCCGGAAGACCGAGCGCACGGTCTCGTGGCGGATATCGGCGGCCAGAAGGCCCAGCGCCGAATTCAGCCCCGGTGTAGGCGGCACGAGAACCGCCGGGATGGCGAGGTCGCGCGCGATTTCGGCAGCATGGACAGGCCCGGCCCCGCCCGAGACCACCAGAGTATAGTCGCGCGGGTCGATCCCCCGCCGCACCGAGATCAGCTGCAGCGCCGCGATCATCCGGGCGTTGGCGATATCGATGATCATGCGCGCCGCATCCTCCACCGTTACGCCAAGCGGGCGGGCGATCTGCTCGGCGATGGCGGCGCGGGCGGCCTCGGTTTCGATCTGCAGCGCGCCACCGAGAAAGAAATCGGGGTTGAGCCGGCCCAGCACGAGGTTGGCATCGGTGATCGTGGGCTCGGTGCCGCCCTGACCATAGCAGACCGGCCCGGGCGCGGCGCCCGCGCTGCGCGGCCCGACC
>SKUV01000346.1 GCA_007129775.1 Paracoccaceae bacterium
CCGCATGCCCGCCGAACAGGCATGGCCGGCACGCGGGCTCAGCCGCCCGCGCTGCCGCCCGCGCTGCCGCCCGCGCTGCCGCCAACGCGGTCTTCCGCGCCGTCCTCGCCTGACCCCTTTCCCGCCCCCTCGGCCGTTTCGGGCTCCACGAGGCGCCGGTATTGCTGAATCGCGAAGCGGTCGGTCATGCCGGCCACGTAATCGGCCACGATCCGGGCCAGTTCGGTGTCGCCGCGCGCCTTCGCGATATCGGCGCGCCATTCGCGCGGCAGCAGTTCGGGCCGCGCCATATAGAGCGGGAAGAGCGCGGCCACCATCTTCGTCACCCGGGCGCGTTCGCGCATCACCGACGGCGCGCGATACATCTCGCGAAACAGGAACCCCTTGATCGCCTTCAATTCCTGATAGAGCGGTTTGGAAAAGCGAATGATCGTGCCCGGCATGGCGCGGATGTCATCGGCGCTGGCCGGGGCGGCGTTGCCCAGTCGCAGCTCGGCCACAGCGATCACATCCTCCACCATCCGCCCGAAGACCCGCCGCAGCGCCTCGTGACGCCGGCGCATCGGGTCCAGCCCGGTATAGAGGCGGTCCACCTCGGCATAGGCCGGCCCCGTCACCGGCAAATCCATAAGATCGGCATCGCTGAACAGGCGCGAGCGCAGGCCGTCGTGCAGATCGTGGTGGTTGTAGGCCACATCGTCGGCGATGGCGGCCACCTGCGCCTCGGCGCTGGCGTGGCTGTGCAGGTCCAGATCGTGCCGCGCGGCGTATTCCGCCAGCGCATAGGGCAGCCCCTCGGTGCCCTCGCCCGGCGCGATCAGCGGCCCGTTGTGCTTGGCGATGCCCTCCAGCGTCTCCCATGTCAGGTTGAGCCCGTCGAAATCGGCGTAATGCCGCTCCAGCCGCGTGACGATCCGCAGCGCCTGCGCGTTGTGATCGAACCCGCCATGGGGCGCCATCAGCTCGGCCAGCGCATCCTCGCCGGTATGGCCGAAGGGGGTGTGGCCCAGATCATGGGCCAGCGCGATCGCCTCGGCCAGATCGGTGTTGAGCCGCAGCGCCCCGGCGATTGTGCGCGCCACCTGCGCCACCTCGATCGAATGGGTCAGCCGCGTGCGATAGTAATCGCCCTCGTGTTCCACGAAGACCTGTGTCTTGTGCTTGAGCCGGCGAAAGGCCGAGGAATGGATGATCCGGTCGCGATCACGCTGGAAATCGCTGCGAAAGGTGCTCATCCGCTCTGGGTAGAGCCGTCCGCGGCTCTGCGCCGGGTCCGAGGCATAGGGGGCGAGCATGGCATTCCTTCGGCTGGGCCACCGGATTTCGGTGCGGCATGGGGCGCGGGGCTGGCCTGCAGGCACCTTGCCGCAGCCGCTGCAAAGGTCTATATACCATACCGAATTGATCGGAAATAGCCGCCGGGCTGACGGCGTGAGCGGAGCAGAGCAAGCCGACGCCATAGCAACCAGACGCCAGAGCACCCGGACCAGAGCCCCAACCCGAACCAGAGCCGATACCGCAATGTCCCAGATCCTCGCCATCCCCCCCCGCGTGACCGAGCGTGCCTTTATGCGGCTGGCGGAAATCGCCGAGGCCACCGGCGAGGCTCGCGCCCTGCGCGTGGCCGTCTCGGGCGGCGGGTGTTCCGGGTTTCAGTATGACATCCGGCTCGACGATCCGGCCGAGGGTGACACGGTGCTGGAACATGACGGCCAGAAGGTCGTGGTGGACGCAGTCTCGCTGCCGTTTCTGGCCGATGCGGTGATCGACTTTTCCGAAGACCTGATCGGCGCGCGGTTCGTGGTGGAAAACCCCAACGCCTCCTCCTCCTGCGGCTGCGGCATCAGCTTTTCGATGTAGCCCCCGGCAGGACGTCGGGCCGGGCACACCGCGACCCGGCCATAGCCCGCCGCGCTATCAGGGCGCGCCCAAAGGCACCCCCCGGTCCGCCCTTGCGCCAGCGCCCGGCGCGCCCGCCGGGATGGGGCGCCCCGTTCCGCCTTTTCCGCAGCCCGTCAGGTGGCGGTATTTTGCCCTCGCATCGGCTGGCGTCCTTTGCTAGACAGCAGCGGATTTTCGGGGCCGCCCGGGTCGCGCCATCGGGTGCGGGCCGGTCAGCCCCACGGTCGTTGCGGGTGTGGCGGAACTGGCAGACGCACCAGATTTAGGTTCTGGCGCCGCGAGGCGTGGGGGTTCAAGTCCCTCCACCCGCACCATGGGATGCTGATCCAGGGAATGTGCAGAAGGACAAGGGAATGCAGGTCACCGAGACCCTGAAAGACGGCCTCCGCCGCGGTTACACCATCACGGTGACGGCCGCGGAACTGGAGGAGAAGGTCAACGAAAAGCTGGTCGAGGCGCAGCCGGAGGTAGAGATGAAGGGCTTTCGCAAGGGCAAGGTGCCCTTCGCCCTTCTCAAGCGGCAATTCGGCCCGCGCCTGCTGGGCGATGCGATGCAGGAAAGCATCGACGACGCCATGCGCGGCCATTTCGAGGCCACGGGCGACCGGCCCGCGGCGCAGCCCGAGGTCAAGGTGGCCGACGAGAACTGGTCGGAAGGGCAGGATCTGGCGGTGTCGATGACCTACGAGGCGCTGCCCGAGGTGCCGGAGGTGGATTTCAGCCAGATTTCGCTGGAGCGTCTGGTGGTCAAGCCCGATGATTCCGCGGTGGACGAGGCGCTGCAGAACCTTGCCGAAAGCGCGCAGGATTTCGAGGATCGCGATGAAGGCGCCGAGGCGGCCGACGGCGATCAGGTGGTGATCGATTTCGTGGGCAAGGTCGATGGCGAACCCTTCGAGGGGGGCGCTGCCGAGGATTACCCGCTGGTGCTGGGCTCGGGCTCTTTCATCCCCGGTTTCGAGGAACAACTCACCGGCGCGCGCGCGGGCGAGGAAAAGACCGTCACGGTCAACTTTCCCGAAGATTACGGCGCCAAGCATCTGGCCGGGAAAGAGGCCACCTTCGATTGCACGATCAAGGCCGTGAAGGCCCCGGTCGCGGCCCAGATCGACGATGCGCTGGCGGCCCGCTACGGCGCCGAATCGCTTGACGCGCTCAAGGGCCAGATCTCGGAACGGCTGGAGGCCGAATACGGCCAGGCCGCACGCGCGGTGCTCAAGCGCAAGCTGCTCGACCAGCTTGACGAGATGGTCAGCTTCGAGCTTCCCCAGAGCCTGCAGGAGGCCGAGGCCAAGCAGATCGCTCACCAGCTCTGGCATGACGAGAACCCGGATGTGGAAGGCCATGACCACCCCGAGATCGAGGTGTCGGAGGAGCATACGAAACTGGCGATCCGCCGCGTGAAGCTGGGGCTTCTGCTGGCCGAACTGGGCCGCAAGGCCGAGATCGAGGTGACCGACGCCGAGATGACCCAGGCGGTGATGGCGCAGGCGCGCCAGTATCCGGGGCAGGAGCGCGCGTTTTTCGAATTCGTGCAGAAGAATGCCCAGGTCCAGCAGCAATTGCGCGCGCCGATCTTCGAGGACAAGGTGGTCGACCATATTCTCGAACAGGCCGACGTCACCGAAAACGAGGTGACGCGCGAGGGTCTGCAAAAGGCGGTCGAGGCGCTGGAAGAAGACGTCTGACGCCGCCGCGGCGGGCCGCGAATGCCCGCACTGCTGCGCGCAGCGACAGGGGCCGCCGGTTTGCCGGCGGCCTTTCGCATGAAGGGAGAGGCGGTTTGCCAACGCTCTATATCGACGCCGATGCCTGCCAGGTGAAAGCCGAGGCCGAGCGGGTCGCCACGCGCCACCGCTGGCCGATGCTGCTGGTGTCGAACGGTGGTATCCGGCCGTCCGATAACCCGCTGGTGCAGGCCATCTATGTGCCCGAGGGGCCGGATGCGGCGGATGACTGGATCGCCGGGCGCGCCGGCGCGGGCGATGTGGTGGTCACCGCCGACATACCGCTGGCCGCGCGCTGCGTCGCCGCCGGGGCGGCGGTGCTGCGCCCCGACGGCAGCACGCTCGACGCCCGCAACATCGGCGCGGTGCGGGCCACGCGCGACCTGATGAGCGATCTGCGCGCCGCCGACCCGTTTCATCAGGGCAGCGGGCGCCCCTTTTCCCGGGCCGACCGGGCGCGGTTTCTGGGCGCGCTCGACGCCGCACTCCGGCGCTGAGCCGGCGCCTGGCTGGCTGCAAGGTTGTGGGGGCCATTGCGCCGTGCCGCGTGGCCACCTCAGCGCCGCGCGACGCGCACCCGGGTTTCCACCTTCAGCGCATCGCCCAGCGCGGCGAAACGGGTCTCGGCGGCTTCGCCGAAAAGCGCCCGCGCATGGGGCGAAAGCACAAGTTCAAGCTGCCGTTTCTTGGGGAAATAGGCCAGCCGACCGGCCGAGGCCGGCCCCGAGATCGACAGCATCGCCCCAAAACGCATGGCCTTGCCCAGCACCTCCGCCTCGCGCCGCTGGCGTTCGTCCAGAAGACCGAAGAGCGCCGCCATCCGCTGCCCCGCCGCGCGGCTGCTGCGATAGCGGTTCATCAGGGCCATGCCCAGAAACACCCGCCCCTCGTGATCCAGCCCGCCGAGGTTGGAGCGGGTGGCATTGTCGAAACAGGCTTCGGCCCGATAGTCTGGATGCGCGCGCCAGCTTACGTCGTGCAACAGGCACGCTGCCTTGACCAGCCGCATCCGTTCGGGCGACGCGGATTTGTAGAGCGGCTGCAGGAAATCGAAAAGCTTGCGGCCAAAACCCGGCAGGCGCGCGCTCGTCGCCTCGGAAAAGCGGCAGGCCTCGATCAGCGGGTCGCGTTCGCGCAGCATCTGCGGCATCTGTTCGTAAAGCAGCCCCTCGCGTATGCCATAGGCCGATACGTCGATCTCGCGCGGGCGGAACACCTGCAGAAGCTGGCGCAGCACGACCGAGGCCAGCGGCACCAGCGCGATCCGTTCGCCCGAAAGCCCGGTGCGCTTCTGCAGATCCCTGAGATTCTGCGTGCCGATCCAGTCGATGGTCTTGCGCACGCTCTTGGGGCTCATCTGGTATTCGTGCATCACCGTGAGCGGGTATTTCCGCCGCTCCATGTCGAGCCGCGCCAGCGCCCGCCACGACCCGCCCACGAGGTAAAGCCGCGCGTGATCGCCGCCCACCACCTCGCGCAGCTTTTCCAGTTCGTCGCGAACGTGTTTCTTCAGCCCCTTCTTGCCGCCCGGAATATCCTGCAGCCGGAACGGGCCCAGCGCCGACGAGATGCGCCGGCCCACATTGCCCTCACCGATCTCGGCCAGTTCCATGCTGGAGCCGCCGATATCGCACACGAGCCCCGAGGCGCCGGGCCATCCCAGAAGCACCCCCTGCGCCGAGAGCCGCGCCTCTTCCAGACCGTCGATCACCCAGAGCCGCAGCCCTGTCTCGCGTGCGACCTCGCGGCGGAAATCGGGGCCGTCCTCGGCCTCGCGCACTGCCGCCGTGGCCACCGCGGTCAGGGATTTCAGATCCATCGCCTCGGCGAGCGCGGCAAAGCGGCGCAGCGCGGCCATGGCGCGGCTGCGGCCCTGCGGGTTCAGCCGGCCGGTATCGGCCAGCCCCCGGCCCAGCCCGCACAGAACCTTTTCGTTGTAGAAATACGCGGGCGAGCGTGCGGCGCCGTCAAAGACCACCATGCGCACGGAGTTGGAGCCCACGTCGATCACCCCGACCCGGTCGAGCGCGCGCGCCGAAGGGTCGTCGAAAAGGGGCCGGCCGAAGGGGCCGCCGTCATCCGGCCCGTCCTCGCCCCCGTATACCTGCCCCGGCGCTGGCCCGGACGCCTGGACCGCCGTATCGTTTGCCGGGTTCCCGGCCTCGGGCTTGCCCGCATCCGCGCCGCCCGCGCCGGGGCGGCGTCGTTCCGGCTCCGGTGTGTCGGCCTTTGCCGGGCGGCCGGTGCCGTCATCTGTGCGCGCGTCCATCTGTCTTCCGTGCTGGTTGCGGCCGATCAGGTGTCCGTCAAGGGTTAGGCGCTTGCCAGCCCGAGGTCAATCGGTGTCGCCGTCATGTCGCGCCGCGTGTCAATCCCGCGAATGGGTCAGTTCCGGCACATCGCGCGAGCCCGCGGTGCCCCGCCCCGACAGCGAGGGGTTTTCCATGAAGAAGCGATGGCAGTTGAACAGATCGCCCGGCGCCGTGCCGTCGCGCACCGCTTCGCGCAGAAAGCTGCCATCGGGGCGCAGCACCCAGCTTTGCGCCGCATCGGCGAGGTTGGCGGCCATGATCTGGCTCACGATCTGGCGCTTGACCGTCGGGTTGGTGATCTCGACCAGCGTCTCGACCCGGCGCACGAGGTTGCGCTCCATCCAGTCGGCCGATGAGATGAAGACCCGCGCAGCCTCGCCGGGCAGGGCGGTGCCGTTGCCGAAACAGGCGATGCGCGAATGCTCCAGAAACCGGCCGACCACCGATTTCACGCGGATATTGTCGGACAGGCCCGCGACCCCGGGCCGCAGCCCGCAGATGCCGCGCAGCACAAGGCTGATCTTCACGCCCGCCCGGCTGGCATCGTAAAGCGCGTCGATCACATCGGGGTCGATGAGCGCGTTCATCTTGGCCCAGATCTCGGCTGGACGGCCATCGCGGGCATGGCCGGCCTCGGCCGCGATGCAGGCGATCAGCCGCTCCTTCAGGCCAAGGGGCGATATCGCCAGATTTTCCAGCAATTCGGGCTGCGCGTAGCCCGTGACATAGTTGAAGACCCGCGTCGCATCGCGCCCCAGTGCCGCGTCGCAGGTAAACAGCGACAGGTCGGTGTAGATGCGCGCGGTGATCGGGTGGTAATTGCCGGTGCCGTAATGGGTGTAGGTCACCAGCCGGTCGCCCTCGCGCCGGACCACGGCGCTGATCTTGGCATGGGTCTTGTAGTTCAGAAAGCCGTAGACCACATGGGCGCCGGCCCGTTCCAGCCGGCGCGACTGGCGGATATTGGCAGCCTCGTCGAAGCGGGCCTTCAGTTCGACCAGCGCGGTGACGGATTTGCCGGCCTCGGCCGCCTCGCACAGCGCCGAGACGATCGGGCTGTCGCGCGAGGTGCGGTAAAGCGTCTGCTTGATCGCCAGCACATCGGGGTCGCGCGCGGCCTGCTCCAGAAAACGCACCACCATGTCGAAGGTCTCGTAGGGGTGATGCAGCAGCATGTCCTTCTGGCGGATCGCGGCGAACATGTCGCCGCCGTGGTCCTGCACCCGTTCGGGCACGCGCGGCGTGAACGAGGGCCACAGCAGGTCGCGCCGGCGGTCCAGCACCAGTTCCTTGAGGTCCGATATCCCCAGCAGCCCCTCGATCTCGATCACCTCGTCGGGGATGACCTCCAGTTCCTCCATGATCAGCGCGCGCAGGGCCGGCGGCGCGCCTTCGGAGATCTTGAGCCGCACCACCTCGCCCCGGCGGCGGCGCTTCAGCGCCACCTCGAATTCGCGCACGAGGTCCTCGGCCTCTTCCTCCAGTTCCAGATCGCTGTCGCGCAGGACGCGAAAGGCGCAATGGTCGCGCATCCCGTAGCCGGGAAAGAGCGATTGAAGATGCGCAAGCAGCATCTCTTCCAGCGGCAGAAACCGCGCGCTGCCGTCGCCCCGGTCGGGCAGGGGCACGAAACGCGCCACCTGCTGCGGCACCGGCAGAAGGGCCTGCAACGCGCGGCCCGTGGCCGTTTCCTCCAGTTGCAGCGCGAGGCAGAAGCCGGTGTTGGGGATGAAGGGAAACGGATGGGCCGGGTCGATCGCCAGCGGCGACAGGATCGGAAAGACGTTGTTGAGGAAATGCTCGCGCACGAAGTCGCGCTCGCCCGCCTCCAGCCCGTCGCGGGTCAGGATGATCAGCCCGGCACCGTCAAGCTGTTCGCGCAGATCGCGCCAGATCTTCTGCTGATCGGCCATCAGCCGGCGCGCCTCGTCGTTGATCAGCACCAGTTGCTCGGCCGGCGAGCGGCCGTCGGTGCCGGGGGCGGTGTTGCCGCCCCGCGCCAGTTCGCGCAGGCCTGCCACGCGCACGGTGTAGAATTCGTCGAGATTGGTGGCCGAGATCGACAGAAAGCGCAGCCGCTCCAGCAGCGGCACGCGGGGGTTGCGGGCCTCGTCCAGCACGCGCCAGTTGAAGGCGAGCCACGACAATTCGCGGTTGATGAAGCGGTCAGGCCCCGCGATGTCGAGGCCGAGCGCCTCGGGCGTGACCGGTTCGGGGTAGGGCGCGCGCAGGAAATCGGCGCTCGTGACGGCTTCTTTCTGCACCTCGTCGATGACATTCATCTGTCTTGTCCGTCGGTTGTCCCGGCGATGGGATCGGGTGCGCCGGGCGCGGCCCCGGCCTCGGGGCTGTCGGCGTGCTGCGCCATATCGTCCAGAACGGCCCGGGCCAAAGGCAGCCGGATCGGCGCGCGCCGCGCCAATGCTGCGCGGTCCAGTCGCGCCACGATGCGCCCGGCCTGCGCCAGCGACCGCTCCATCCTCGTCACAAGATAAGAGATCACCGCAGGCGGCACAACGACCTGACGATCCGAAAAGAGCTTCACCAGAACCGCGGCAAGCAGCGCGTCATCGGGCGGGGCCAGCGTGGCGGTGGCGGTGGCCTGCATCCGGCTGGCCAGATCGGGCAGGGCGACGGGCCAGCGCGCGGGCGGGCGCGCCGCAGTCAGCAAGAGCCTCCCGCCACCGGCCAGAAGGTGGTTGTGCAGATGCTGCAGCGCCGCCTCGGCTGCGGGCGGGGCGGGGGCTGCGCCGACATCCTCCACGACCACCGCGCCGTGCCGGGCCAGCGCGTCGATATCGGCGTCGGCCAGCGCGGCTGCGGGCAGGATCCCGGCGCCGCTCTCGGCGGCCCAGACATGGGCCAGATGGGTTTTGCCGCTGCCCGGCGGGCCGATCAGGGCAAGCTTGCCCTCGGGCCAGGCGCGCCAGCCGTCCACCGCCGCAAGCGCCTGCGCATTGGCGGGCGTGACCAGAAAATCGGTCCGCCCCCGGGCCGGCCGGTGCGGCAGGTCGAACGGCAACTGCCCGGTCATCGCGGCGCGTCCGGCGGCGGCGCCTCTGCGCCCTCAACCGCTTCCTCGCTGCCGGCGGTCCCGTAGTAAAGCGGGCTGGCCACATAGCGCGCGGTGGCAAAGCGCACCAGCACCCCCAGCGCGGCCGCGACGGGCACCGCGATCAACATGCCGACAAAGCCGAAGATCGCCCCGAAGGCCGACAGCGCGAACAGAAGCCACACCGGATGCAGCCCCACCGAGCGGCCCACCATCTTGGGCACGAGGAAATTGCCCTCGGCCACCTGCCCGGCGGCGAAAATCGCCACCACCAGCGCGATCGCCAGCGGCGCATCCCAGAACTGAAACAGCGCGAGCCCGATCGCCAGCGCCCCGCCGACGATGGCGCCCACATAAGGAATGAACGAGATCAGCCCCGTGATCACCCCCACCACCAGCCCGTATTGCAGCCCCGCCAGCGACAGCGCGATGGCGTAATAGGCCGCGAGGATCAGGCAGACCGTCAATTGTCCGCGCACGAAGCCGGCGATGGCGCGGTCGATCTGGCGGACGAGGTCGCGGATCGTCTCGGCATGGTCGCGCGGCAGCAGACCGTCCACCCGCGTCACCAGCCGTGGCCAGTCCAGCAGAAGATAAAAGGCCACCACCGGCGCGACGATCAGGAAAATGACGACATTCAGCAGCCCCAGCGCCGTGCCCAGCAGCCGGTCGGCCAGCGCAATGCCCCGGTCGCGCAGCGTGTCCGACAGCGCCGCCAGCGTCTGGCGCAGGTCGCTTTCGTAATCGAGCAGCGCCGGAAACCGTTCGCCCACATAGCCCTGGATGGTTTCGAGAAATGCGGGCGCGGCCGCGATCAGCGCGGCTGCCTGCCCCAGCACCATCGGGATCAGCACCACCAGCGCCAGCCCCACCGCGCCCGCCATCACCAGAAAGACCAGCGCCACCGCCACGAGCCGCGGCATCCCCGCCCGCTCGGCCCGGCTGACGACCGGGTCGAGGAAATAGGCCACCGCGCCCCCCACCACGAAGGGCAGCAGGATCGGCCCCATCGCCCAGACCAGCGCGAAAAAGACCGCCGCCGCGATCGACCAGTATTTTACCTGTTCCCGCACCGGCAGCGCCATGACCGGACCTTTTCGCTTGCATCCCCGCCGCGGCCCGATCCCGCGCCGGGCTTTCGTGCCAAGCCTTAGAGCAGGATAACCGTCAACGGAAGCGCGGGTGCGCGGATCGGCAGCTGCGTGGCGCGTGCCCGCCCGGCTCAGACCGTGTCGAGGTAAAGCTCCACCACCTCTTCGGGGCTCAATTCGGCCATATAGCGCAATTCCTGCCGTTTCGTGCGCACGAGGTTTTCGATCAGACCGGCGGGAAAGTTGCGCGCGATGGCGGGGCTCTTCTCGAAGGCGTCGATGGCCTCGGCCCAGCTGGCCGGCAGTTGCGGCAGGTCAAGCCCATAGGCATTGCCGGTGATCGGCGGCGGCGG
>SKUV01000007.1 GCA_007129775.1 Paracoccaceae bacterium
CGCTGAAATCGCTCTCGGACATGCTCAAGGGCAAGCAGGGCCGGTTCCGTCAGAACCTGCTGGGCAAGCGGGTGGATTTCTCGGGCCGGTCGGTCATCGTGACGGGGCCGGAGTTGAAGCTGCACCAGTGCGGGCTGCCCAAGAAGATGGCGCTGGAGTTGTTCAAGCCGTTCATCTATTCGCGGCTCGAGGCCAAGGGGCTGTCGTCCACCGTCAAGCAGGCCAAGAAGCTGGTGGAAAAGGAACGGCCCGAGGTCTGGGACATCCTTGACGAGGTGATCCGCGAGCACCCGGTGCTGCTGAACCGCGCGCCCACGCTGCACCGTCTGGGCATTCAGGCGTTCGAGCCCATCCTGATCGAAGGCAAGGCGATCCAGCTTCACCCGCTGGTCTGTTCGGCCTTCAACGCCGATTTCGACGGCGACCAGATGGCCGTGCACGTGCCCCTTTCGCTGGAAGCCCAGCTTGAGGCGCGCGTGCTGATGATGTCCACCAACAACGTGCTGTCGCCCGCCAACGGCGCGCCGATCATCGTACCGTCGCAGGATATGGTTCTGGGGCTCTACTACACCTCGATGATGCGCGAGGGGATGAAGGGCGAGGGCATGGTCTTTGCCAATGCCGAAGAGGTGGAACATGCGCTTGCCGAAGGGGTGGTGCATCTGCACGCCAAGATTCAGGCGCGGGTGAAGCAGATCGACGAGCACGGTAACGAGGTCATGCGCCGGTTCGAGACGACGCCGGGCCGCGTGCGGCTGGGCGCGCTTCTGCCGCTCAACGCCAAGGCGCCGTTCGAACTGGTCAACCGGCTGCTGCGCAAGAAGGACGTGCAGAACGTCATCGACACCGTCTATCGCCACTGCGGCCAGAAGGAATCGGTCATCTTCTGCGACCAGATCATGGGCATGGGCTTTCGCGAGGCCTTCCGGGCCGGCATTTCCTTCGGCAAGGACGACATGCTCATCCCCGACAACAAGTGGGATATCGTGGGCGAGACGCGCGATCAGGTGAAGGAATTCGAGCAGCAGTATCTCGACGGCCTGATCACGCAGGGCGAGAAATACAACAAGGTGGTCGACGCCTGGTCGAAATGCTCCGACGCCGTCGCCAGCGCCATGATGGACGAGATCTCGGCCACGCGGCGTGACGATGCCGGCGCCGAACTGGAGCCGAACAGCGTTTACATGATGTCGCACTCGGGCGCGCGCGGCTCGCCGGCGCAGATGAAGCAGCTGGGCGGGATGCGCGGGCTGATGGCCAAGCCGAGTGGAGAGATCATCGAGACGCCGATCATCTCGAACTTCAAGGAAGGCCTGACCGTGCTGGAGTATTTCAACTCCACCCACGGCGCGCGGAAGGGTCTGGCCGATACCGCGCTGAAGACGGCGAACTCTGGCTATCTGACGCGGCGTCTGGTGGATGTGGCGCAGGATTGCATCGTCCGCATCAAGGATTGCGGCACGGATCGTTACATCACCGCCGAGGCGGCGGTGAACGATGGCGAGGTGGTGTCGTCGCTGTCGGAGCGGCTGCTGGGCCGGTTCTCGGCGGAGGACATCGTCAACCCCGCCACCGGCGAGGTGCTGGTCAACCGCAACGAACTGATCGACGAGCGGCGGGCCGACATGATCGAGGCCGCCGGCGTCGCCAGCGTCAAGATCCGCTCGCCGCTGGTCTGCGAGGCCGAGGAAGGCGTCTGCGCCACCTGCTATGGCCGCGACCTTGCGCGCGGCACCATGGTGAACGTGGGCGAGGCTGTCGGCATCATCGCCGCGCAATCGATCGGCGAGCCCGGCACGCAGTTGACGATGCGGACCTTCCACATCGGTGGCATCGCGCAGGGCGGCAGCCAATCCTTCCTGGAGGCCGGGCAGCCCGGCCGGGTGGAGTTCCGTAACGCCAACCTTCTGGAAAACGCCGCGGGCGAGGCCATCGTGATGGGCCGCAACATGCAAATCGCCATCATCGACGAGAATGGCGTGGAGCGGGCGAACCACAAGATCGGCTATGGCTCCAAGGTCTTCGTAAAGGATGGCGATCAGGTCGCGCGGGGCGCCAAGTTGATCGAATGGGATCCCTACACCCTGCCGATCATCGCAGAAAAGGCGGGGGTCGCGAAATACGTCGATCTGGTGTCGGGCATCTCGGTGCGCGACGAGACCGATGATGCCACGGGCATGACCCAGCGGATCGTGTCGGACTGGCGCTCTGTCCCGCGGGGCGGCGACTTCAAGCCCGAAGTCATCATCATGGATCCGGCCACCGGTGACCCGGTGCGCAACGAACAGGGCAACCCCGTCACCTATCCGATGTCGGTCGATGCCGTCCTGTCGGTGGAGGACGGGCAGGAGGTCCGTGCCGGCGACGTGGTCGCCCGGATCCCGCGCGAAGGTGCCAAGAACAAGGACATCACCGGGGGTCTGCCCCGCGTGGCCGAATTGTTCGAGGCCCGGCGCCCGAAGGATCACGCAATCATCGCCGAGATCGACGGGTATGTGCGCTTCGGCAAGGACTACAAGAACAAGCGCCGCATCACCGTGGAGCCGACCGACGACACCATTGCGCCGGTTGAATACATGGTGCCCAAGGGCAAGCACATTCCGGTGCAGGAGGGCGATTTCGTCCAGCGCGGCGATTACATCATGGATGGCAACCCCGCCCCCCATGACATCCTGCGCATCCTC
>SKUV01000306.1 GCA_007129775.1 Paracoccaceae bacterium
AATACATCTGGAATTCCACCGGATGCGGCGTGTGCTCGTAATTGTAGACCTCTTCCCATTTCAGCGCGAGATAGGCGTCGATCTGGTCCTTTGTGAAGACATCGCCGGCCAGCAGGAAGTCGTGGTCGGCTTCCAGCGCCCCGATGGCCTCGCGCAGCGACCCGCAGACGGTGGGGATGTCGGCCAGCTCTTCCGGCGGAAGGTCGTAAAGGTCCTTGTCGGCCGGCTCGCCCGGGTCGATCTTGTTCTTGATGCCATCGAGCCCCGCCATCAGCAGCGCCGAGAACGCCAGATAGGGGTTTGCCGACGGATCGGGGAAGCGCGCCTCGACCCGCTTGGCCTTCGGGCTTTCGGCCCACGGGATGCGGAACGAGGCCGAACGGTTGCGCGCCGAATAGGCCAGCAGCACCGGCGCCTCGAAGCCCGGGATCAGCCGCTTGTAGCTGTTGGTCGAGGGGTTGGTGAAGGCGTTGAGCGCCTTGGCGTGCTTGAGGATGCCGCCGATGAACCACAGCGCCTCCTGGCTCAGGTCGGCGTATTTGTCGCCGGCGAAGACCGGCTTGCCGTCTTTCCAGATCGACATGTTCACATGCATGCCGGTGCCGTTGTCGCCCTTGATCGGCTTGGGCATGAAGGTGGCCGAGCGGCCATAGGCGGCGGCGACGTTGTGAATGACATACTTGTATTTCTGCAGCTCGTCGGCCTGTTTCAGCAACGAGCTGAAAACCAGGCCCAGTTCGTGCTGGTTCGACGCCACCTCGTGGTGGTGCTTGTCCACCTTCATGCCGATCTGCTTCATCGTTGACAGCATCTCGGAGCGCATGTCCTGCCCGTGGTCGGTCGGGTTTACCGGGAAATAGCCGCCCTTCACCCCGCCGCGGAAACCGAGGTTGCCGCTTTCGTATTCGGTGTCGGTGTTCCACGAGCCGTCGACCGCATCGACCTCATAGGCGACCTTGTTGATCGCCACCGAAAAGCGCACGTCGTCGAAGACGAAGAATTCGGCCTCGGGGCCGAAGAAGGCCGTGTCGCCGATCCCGGTGGATTTCAGATAGGCCTCGGCCTTCGCCGCCGTGCCGCGCGGGCACCGGTTGTAGGGCTCGCCGGTGTCGGGCTCCAGCACCGAGCAATGCAGGCAGACCGTCTTTTCGGCGTAGAACGGATCGACATAGGCCGAAGCGACATCGGGCATCAGTTTCATGTCCGATTGCTCGATGCCCTTGAAGCCGGCGATCGAGGAGCCGTCGAACATGAATCCCTCGTCGAGGAAATCCTCATCCACCACATCCACATCGACGGTGACGTGCTGAAGACGTCCGCGCGGGTCGGTGAAGCGGATGTCGACGTATTTCACGTCCTCATCGGCCAGCATCTTTACGAAGTCTGCATTGCTCATGTCTTTGCCTTCCCTTTCCTGCGTGAGCATACGTGTGACGCCGGGCTTGCCGGCGGCTGTTCGGATTCAGATCGCGTCGTCGCCGGTTTCCCCGGTCCGGATGCGGATCGCCTGTTCGACCGGGGTGACGAAGATCTTGCCATCGCCGATCTTGTCGGTGCGTGCGGCCGCGATAATCGCCTCGATCGCCGCGTCGATCTGGTCATCGGGCAGCACCACCTCGACCTTCACCTTGGGCAGGAAATCGACCACATATTCCGCGCCCCGATAAAGTTCGGTATGTCCTTTCTGGCGGCCGAAGCCCTTTACCTCGATCACCGAAAGACCCTGCGCGCCCAGTTCCTGAAGCGCCTCTTTGACTTCGTCGAGCTTGAAGGGTTTGATGATGGCCTCGATCTTCTTCATGCTGCTCTTCTCCCTGCCCTTCGGTGTACGCGTCTGGTCAGACCATGTTGGGCCCGGGGGCACAATCGGAGCCCGAAGGCCAGGGCGGGGGGACGGGCCGGGCACACAGATATTGCTCAAAAAACAGGCAAAAAGGCGCGAAAAGGGGCGGTTTGAAAACAATGGGGCCGGACAGGATGACCGAACTTCTCACTTCTGCCCAAATGCGCGCCATCGAGCGGGCGGAAATCGATGCCGGCCGCGTCTGCGGCCTCGATCTGATGGAGCGCGCGGGCAAGGCGGTCGTCGCGGCGACGCTGGCCCGCCGGCCCGCGCTCGCCACGGGGGCGCATCGGGTGCGGGTGCTGTGCGGGCCGGGCAACAATGGCGGCGACGGCTTCGTGATCGCGCGGCTGCTGGCAGCGCGCGGCTGGGTGGTGGAACTGCGGCTGCTGGGTGATCCCGCCCGCCTTCCGCCCGATGCCCGCGCCAATCACGACCGCTGGGCGGTCATGGGCCCCGTCTTGGCGCTGGATGCCCCGGTTGCGGGTGCGCCCTGCGATCTGGTGGTGGATGCGCTGTTCGGCACCGGTCTCGGGCGGCCGATTCCCCAAGGGGCGGCCGATCTGACAGCGGTTGCCGGGCCTCGCGGCCCCGCGCCGGTTGTTGCGGTGGATATTCCCTCGGGGCTCTGCGCCGACAGCGGCCGGGTGATCGGCGCGCGCGCGATCCGGGCCGATCTGACGATCAGCTTTCACCGGCTCAAGCGCGGCCATGTGCTGGCCGAGGGGCCGGGCCTTTGCGGCGCGACGGAGGTGGCCGACATCGGACTGCCGCGCGCCGTGACGCCAGAGGCGGCCGGCGGCGGGGCACTGGCCCATCTGGCGGGCGCCCCG
>SKUV01000259.1 GCA_007129775.1 Paracoccaceae bacterium
ATCCGGATGCGATTGTGGCAAGCGAATTATACAAAATCAGGCTTCGTGTATACAGAATTTTCCGCAGCCGCGCCGCGCTCAGCGCTCCTCCTGCGGCGCCAGCGCGATATACTCGGCCAGCACGTCGCCCTGCACATTGGTGTGCTTGCGGAACAACTCCGCCGCCCGCTCCGAATCGCCAGCCAGAAGGGCGGCCAGAATCTCCGTGTGATCGCGCAGATTGGCCTCGGCCCGGCCGGGATAGTTGAGCTGGAAACGCCTGTATGGCACCAGTTTCACGCCCAGCCGGTTGGTCATCTCGATCAGTTCCTGATTATGCGTGCCCGCGATCACCAGCAGGTGGAACTTGCGGCTCAGCGCATAGGTCGTCTCGAAATCGCCGGCGGCCAGCGCGGCTTCGCTGCGGTCGTGGACATCGGCGATCTCCGTGCGCTCGGCCTCGGTCATCCGGCGGGCGGCGAATTTCGCGCAGACGCCCTCCAGTTCCGACATCACCTCGAACAGGCGGATCATGTCGCTGATATCGGTGCGCGCGACGATCGCGCCCTGCCGGGGCTTCTTTTCCACCAGCCCGGACTGGATCAGTTGCAGCATCGCCTCGCGCACCGGCGTGCGCGAGACCGAAAAGCGCCGCGCCAGCGCCTCCTCGTCCAGCGGCGCCCCTGGCAGAAGCCGGCCAGAAAAGATGTCGTTCTCCAGCGTCAGGCGCACGGATTCGGCATGGGTCAAACCCGGGGTCTTGAGCATCCTGTCTTCCCCGCTCGTCATGGCACTGCCGCGGGGCCCGACGCCCGCCAGATGGTCGTTCGCTGCGCCCGCGCCGCCCAATATAGGCCGGTTCGGGCGCGCAAAGAAATACCGAATGGCGCGGCCGCGTGCACCCTTGCACTGCCGGGACCGGCTGGCGCATTGTCGGCCCTGGCCCGAGGAGACAAGCGACAGGAGCGCGCCGGATGATACCAGTGCAGGGGGTCGAGGGGCAGCGGGTGGCGGTGCTGGGGCTGGGGCGGTCGGGCCTTGCAGCCTGCCGCGCGCTTGCTGCCGGCGGGGCGGAGCCGCTGGCATGGGACGACAGCCCGGAGGCCCGCGCCCGGGCCGAGGCACAGGGCTTCACGCTGCATGACCTGAGCCGCCCCGGGGCCTTCGAGGGCGTGGCCAGCCTGATCGTCAGCCCCGGCATCCCGCATCTCTATCCCGCGCCGAACCGCCATGTGGCCGCCGCGCTGGCGGCCTGCGTGCCGGTGGACAATGACATCGGCCTGTTCTTCCGCTCCTTCGCGCAGGCGGGATTCGCCGCTTTCGACAGCCCGCCGCGGGTGGTGGCGATCACCGGTTCGAACGGCAAATCCACCACCACTGCGCTGGTGCATCACATCCTGCAAGCCTGCGGCCGCCCGGTGCAGATGGCCGGCAATATCGGGCGCGGCGTTCTGGATATCGACCCGCCGGGCGACGGCGCTGTGGTGGTGCTGGAACTGTCGTCCTACCAGACCGATCTCGCCCGTGCCCTGACCCCCGATATCGCCGTTTTCACCAACCTGTCCCCCGATCATCTGGACCGGCACGGCGGGCAGGGGGGCTATTTCGCGGCGAAACGCCGGCTGTTTGCCGAAGGGGGCCCCGACCGGGCGATCATCGGTGTGGACGAGCCCGAGGGGCGGTATCTGGCCGGCCAGATGTCCGAAGGGCCGGGCGATGACCGGGTGATCCGCATCTCGGCCGCGCAAAAGCTGCAGGGGCCGGGCTGGACGGTTTGCGCGCGCAAGGGGTTTCTGGCCGAATGGCGCAAGGGGCGGCAGATGGCGTCCTGCGACCTGCGCGCGCTGCCGGGGCTGCCGGGGGCGCATAACCACCAGAACGCCTGCGCTGCATGGGCCGTGGCGCGCAGCCTCGGCCTTGCGCCGCGTGACATCGCCCGCGCGCTCGAAAGCTTCGAGGGGCTGCCCCATCGCAGCCAGCGTGTGGCCGAGCGCGGCGGCGTGATCTTCGTCAACGACAGCAAGGCCACCAATGCCGAAAGCGCGGCCCGGGCGCTGGCGGCCTTTGCGCGCATCCGCTGGATCGCGGGCGGGCTGGGCAAGGAGGGCGGCATCGCCGCCTGCCTGCCGCATCTGGGCAATGTCGCCAAGGCGTATCTGATCGGCCATTCGGCGCGCGACTTCGCCCTGCAACTGGGCGAGACCCCGCACGAGATCTGCGAGGATATGGCCGCCGCCGTCGCAAGGGCTGCGGCCGAGGCCGCGCCGGGCGATGTGGTGCTGCTGGCGCCCGCGGCGGCCAGTTTCGACCAATACCCCGATTTCGAGGCCCGCGGCGCCGATTTCATCGCCCGGGTGGCGGCGCTCGGCCCGGGGTGAGTGACCGTCGGGCACATATTCAAGATCGAGATTGTTTCGCGCGCGAAACAATCAAGACATTGAATAAGTTAATGAAATCTTGACAGCCGAGGATGTGGTGCGCAGCTCTCACCGCCCGCTGGCCACTGCAAGAGCCAATCGCTCCGCACCCCGGCTGCGTCCTGCGCAGTCATTCGGCGGGGCCCGGGATTGGGGCGCGCGATGCACGGCCCGACACGGCCTGTGCAAGCGCCCGAACGGTGCCCTTGCGCACGGCGGCAACGGCGCCGGGCTGGCTGCGCAAGGCCCCGCCATCAGCCCCGCTCTGCCCGCAGCC
>SKUV01000156.1 GCA_007129775.1 Paracoccaceae bacterium
ACGTGGTGCAGATCCTCGTCGCTTTCGACCTTCAGAAGCGCGATGTCGGTGGTCGGGTCCGTGCCCACAAGCCGGGCGTCCAGCGTGCCGCCGGCGAAGAACTCCACCCGGATCTGGTCGGCGCCCTCGATGACGTGATTGTTGGTGACGATATAGCCGTCGGGGCTGATCACGAAGCCCGAGCCCAGCGCCTGACTGCGGCGCGGCCCGCGCGGCCCTTCGGGCTGGCGGTTGAAGAAATCGTTGAAGAAATCCTCAAAGGGGGAGCCCTCGGGCAGGCGCGGCGTGCCGTTGGAGGTGCTGGAGGCGACGCTGGTCGAGGTCGTGATGTTCACCACCGCCGGGCTGACGGTTTCGGCCAGATCGGCAAAGCTCGCGGGGGCGCCCCGGTCCTGCGACAGCGCCGGCTGCGCCAGCACCAGCGCCAGCACGAGCGCCAGCGCCAGCGCCCCGAACATGGCGGTGATCGGCCCGCGAAGGGCCCGGTTATCGGCGGGCGCGCAGCGTGCCAAGGGCGCCGCGCGTGTGTGTGTGTGGCGGGTTGGTGCCTCGGATTGCATCGATAGCTCCTTCGTTCTGGTGCCGCCCGAACCGGCAAGATGAGCAATGCGGCGCGGGCGTCAGCGATCAATCGGAAAGATAGGGGCCCGGCGCGCGAACGCAAAGCCAAAGGCCGCGCGCCGCCGACTTCTCAATCAGACGTGAAGCGGCGCGAGCGGGCCTGCGCGGTCAATGCAGGCCCAGCGCCCGCGCCGCCCAGACAAAGACGACGCCAGTGGCCAGCGCCATCAGCCCGATCAGCCGGCGGGTCTCGCGCGGGATCCGGGCCATCAGCGCCACAATGTCGTCGATGCGCGAAGGGGCCAGTGCGAACACCAGCCCCTCCACCACCAGAACCAGCCCGAGGGCCAGAAGGATCCAGGCGATCATTGCCCGAGCGTCTCGCCGCCGGTGGGCTCATCGGCGGGCGGGGTCGGCTCGGGCAGCGGCACGTCGGGCAGCATGCCGCCCAGTGCCTCGAACCCGTCGCCCCGCAAATAGGCGAAGAACTGGCTGTCGGGCCGCATCACCATCGATGTGTTCTCGCTGCGCATCGCGCGCTCGTAGGAATTGAGCGAGCGGGTGAAGGCGAAGAACTCCGGATCGCGCCCGAATGCCTCGGCATAGATCGCGTTGCGCTCCGCATCGGCCTCGCCGCGGATGATCTCGGCCTCGCGCCGGGCGGAGGAGACGAGCTCCACCACGGTCCGGTCGGCCAGCGCGCGCACCCGCTGCGCGGCCTCGTTGCCGCGCGCGATCTCGTCGGCGGCTTCGCGCTCGCGCTCGGCGCGCATCCGCGCGAAGGTGGCGGCGAGGTTCTGCTCGGGCAGGTCCGTCCGGGTGAGGCGCACGTCGATCACCTCCACGCCCAGCGTCGCGGCTTCGCGGCGCGACAGGTCGCGGATGCGGTTCATCAGCGAGGTCCGGTCCTCGGACAGCACCGCGCCCGAGGGAACGGCGCCCAGCACCTCGCGGATGGCGGCGTTCATGATCCGCTCCATCCGGCCCTGCGCGGCGCGCACACCCTCGATACCGACGGCCTCGCGGAAGCGGACCACATCGACGATCCGCCAGCGCATGAAGGCATCGACCACGAGACGGCGGTCATCCAGCGGCGTGACTTCGAGCGGCTGGCCCTGCAGCCCGAGGATCCGCGCGTCGTAGCGCACGACCTCCTGAATGACCGGGATTTTGTAACCGAGGCCCGGATCGGTCCGCACCTGCTTGACCTGCCCGAACTGCAGCACCAGCACGTTTTCGCGTTCATCCACGACGAAAAGCGCCGACAGAACCCCCGCGATGGCGAGGATCGCAACGGGGATGAGAATGGCTGTGCGTTTCATCAGTTGCTCCCCCCCGCGGCACCGCTGCTAACGCCACGGCGCAATTCGTTCAGCGGCAGGAAGGGCAGCACGCCCTGGCCATTGCCGTTGGACCCATCGACACCGTCAAGGATGACCATGTCGATATCGCCGAACACCTTTTCCATGGTTTCAAGATACATCCGCCGCCGGGTGACCTCGGGCGCCTTGACGTATTCTTCCCAGACCGAAACGAAGCGGCTCGCCTCGCCCTCGGCGTTGTTGATGACCTCGGCGCGATAGGCTTCGGACTCTTCGAGGATCTGGGCCGCCTCGCCGCGCGCGGCGGCGAGAACCCGGTTCGAATAGGCATCGGCCTGACGTTCCAGACGGTCACGCTCCTGCCGGGCGGCCTGCACCTCGCGGAAGCTGTCGATCACGTCGCGCGGCGGGTCGGCCTTGTCGAAGTTGACCCGGATGATGTTGATGCCGCTGTCATAGCTGTCCAGCGTGCCCTGCGCCGCCTGCCGCAGATCGGCGGCGATGGCGCCCCGGTCGCGGTTGAGGATGGGCGACAGTTCCGACCGGGCGATGATGTCGCGCATGGCCGATTCCGCCACCGCGCGCACCGTTTCCGGAGGCGTGGACAGGTTGAACAGGAACGCCGCCGGATCCGAGATGTTCCAGACCACCTGAAACTCGATATCCACAACGGCCTCGTCGCGGGTCAGCATCAGGCCGGTGTCGAGCCCGGTGCGCCCGGTGCCAACGTCGGTTACCCGCTCGCCCGTCACCTGCACGATTTCATGGGTGACGATGGGCCAGGGG
>SKUV01000209.1 GCA_007129775.1 Paracoccaceae bacterium
CCAGGTCACCGAGCGCTGGCGCTTTCCAAGAATCCGGTTTCGTGGCAGGCTCGACCTCGGGTTGTCTTTCGGGCCGAGCCGTTCACGCCGTCTGTCCCGGCTGGCGCTTCGGATATATTCCCTGCAACCCGTCCTCGCCCCGATTCAGAGTTAGATATGAGACCCAAAAGCACATTCCCCCGCGCCATCCCGGCCTTGGCCGCCTGTCTTTCAGTGCCCGCTTCCGGCGCGGCGCTGGCGGAGACGCGAGAACTGTCCGGCGCCATTACCTATTACGAGCGGATCGCGCTGCCCGATGACAGCCTTGTGCTGGTCGAGGCGCTGGACGCCGATGAGCAGGTGGTGGCCGAGACGCGCTTGCCGACCGATGGCGGGCAGGTTCCGCTGGCTTTTGCGCTGGAGGTGCCGGCCGACACGCTGCTGACCGTGCGCGCCGGGCTGCGCTGGCCCGACGGGCGGTTGTGGCTGACCCTGCCGCAGGGGTTGGCGCCGGGCCGCGATGATCTGGATCTGGGCGAGATTCGCGCCCGCCGGACAGAGCCGATGGGCTTTGCCAGCCTGCTGCGCTGTGGCGACGTGCTGCTGGAATTCGGCGTCGTGGCCGATGGCGCGCGTCTGCGCAGCGACGAAGGCTTCTGGCGGCTCGGCCCGGTGCTCGCGGCCTCGGGCACGCGGTTCGAGGCCGGCGAGGATGCGACCACATGGGTCTGGACCCGCGGCGATACGGCGCTCGTCTCGGTCGCGGGGCAGGAATTGCCCGAATGCACCATAATCTCGCCCGCAGCCGATCTGGCGCAACTCCGCGCCATCCGCACGCTGGAGGGGGAGGCGGTGAATATGCCCGAGCAGGCCGAGATCGCCTTCAGCGCCGATGGCCGGATCAGCGCGGGGCTGGGCTGCAATCGGTTCGTCGGCGGCTACAGCCGCCATGGCGGGATGCTGAGCCTCGGCCAGATCGCAGCGACGCTGATGGCCTGCCCCGATGCGCTTGCGGCGGAAGAGCAGCGCCTGTTGGCCGTGCTCATGCGGATCGACGGTTATCGGCTGGACGCCGAGGGCGGGCTGTCGCTGATGGCCGAGGGCGAGGTGGTGCTGGAGGCCGGCCTGCGCGCGCCCGACTGACCGCCGGCGCGCTCTGCCTTGCGGGGCCCGAAGGGTCTGGCCGCAGCGCTGTCCGGCCGGTGTCCGGACCGCCCGCCGGGGCGTGGCGGCGCCGGCGGTATCAGGCGTTGCGCTTGCAGGCGGCGTTGACCTCGGCGCCGCTGTCGATACTCAGCGATTCGTAGCCGATGTCGCCGCTTACCCGGGCGCTGGATGCCAGCCGCACCTCGGCGCCCGTCAGCTTGCCCTGCACGCGGCCCTTGACCTGAATGCTCTTGGCGCTCAATTCGCCTTCGACCACGGCGGTTTCCTCGACCACGATCGAACTGGCCGTGACCTGCCCGCGCAACTGGCCCGCAATCTCGACAAGGCCCGGAAACTCCAGCTCGCCGTTGATATCGGAGCCCACGCTCAGATGCGATCGCGCGCCGTTTGCGGTGGCTGGCGAGGATGTGGTCGACATGGCGTTCGGTCCTTTCGCGATGATTCCGTCTCTTGCCCCGAGGCGCGCGCCGGGGCCCTGCGCCCAGAAAGCACGCGCAGGCCGAGAATGCCAGTGCCTGCGCGAAACCGGCAAGGGGCCGCCCGGCACAAGACGTGGTGCAGGCCAGCCGCGGTCAGTGCGGATCGGGCTTGCGGGCCGCCAGCGCCAGCAGCCCGGCCACGGCGCACATCGCGATGGGAAACATCGTGAAGACGCCAAAGCCGAAGGCCAGTTGCATCCCAGCCGCCGAGACCAGCAGCAGGACGCCTGCGGCCACGTTCTGTGACCGCGCCATCGCCCCGCCTGCAATCGCGAGGATCGGCGCGACAAGGCTCGTGGCACGGATCAGCGCCGGATTTGCCACACCGCCGGTGATGTCTTCGAGTTCGCGGAAACGGGCAAGAAGCTCGGTATACCCGAAGCTGAAGAGGCCCACGATCATCCCCCAAAGCCCGCCGATGATTCCAAGGATCAAGGCTGCGTTGCGCATCCGGCTTCCCCTCTGTTGCCGCCCGCCTCCATAGACCGGTTCGGGCACGGGGCCAACCGCCCGTGCCGCCCTTGCCGCCCGTTCCGGCGGGGCGTCCGTGCCCCTCCGCCGGCCGGTGCCGATCGAAGGCCGGGGCGCCCGCGTGCTGTCCATCGACCCGGCAGCGAATGCTGCCCTCCGCCCACCACCACACGCCGCGCTTGATTTTCTGCACCGATTCGGCATCCTTTTGCCTGTGACGACGGACTTTCCTGATGACCCGCCTCCTGAGCCCAGGCAGCCGGAGACTTAGAAGACCCGGAAGCGCGGCCCGTGGCACTGAGGCTTCGGGCAAACTGGAGACAGAGGGAGAAACGGTCATGCCGACAGGCACCGTGAAATGGTTCAACACCACCAAGGGCTATGGCTTCATAGCCCCCGATGACGGTGGCAAGGACGTGTTCGTGCATATCTCGGCGGTCGAACGCGCCGGGCTGACGGGGCTCGCCGACAATCAGAAGATCGCCTACGAGCTTCAATCGGGCCGCGATGGCCGTTCTTCGGCGTCGGACTTGCGCCTGCTCTGACGGGTCTGCTCTGGCGGGGCGCGGC
>SKUV01000251.1 GCA_007129775.1 Paracoccaceae bacterium
AGTCGATAGATGCGGTTGATCCCTGATGGCTCGCCCTCGCGACGCAGCAAAACGAACAAGCGCCGATAACCGAACCTGCGCCGCTCATTGGCAAGTTCCCGCAGCCGCCCGCGCAGCACCGTATCCGGCGCGCGCTGCGACCGATAGCGGATCATGGTTCGATCCGCGCCGACGCGCCACGCCATCACCATAGTGTCCACTATCGATGGTGGACACTATCCGGCTCTCTCAGCCCGCGGCAGGGGTCGGTGTTCGCCCCCCGCCTATCGCATGAGACAGGTTGACCAGCCGTCTCGGCAGGACAGCGCGGCTTCGCAGTCCACCCGGTCCGTTTCGTAGGAACATCACTCGGGTCGGAAGCGGGAAAACCGGGTCGGAACTACCCATCTCTCGGCCTTCACAAAAGCCCGGAAATGCCGGTCGGTCCAGTCATCCAAAGGACCTACCCTGGCCTACGCCATAGCGCGAAATTCTGCGATCAAAACGGGAACATCCAGTGCACACGCCACCTCGCAAGGCATTGTTTTTGAATTAAAATGCCTCCAGTCCATCGTCGGCGCGACGCACAATCGCGACGCACTGACGATGCTGTCTGTGGTGTGGTCGCCCGCCAATCCGTCGCCCATGGGTCTGTTCCGTTCCTGTCGCAAGCGCGACCGCCTCATGGGCAGCATCATCGCGCAAGAGCGCAAAGCCGGCCTTCGGGCGCCGCCGCCTCGACCACGCGGCGCACGGAGGCGATCGGCCGGCCCGAGCGCGTCGCCTGCCCATGCCTGGCTGACGTTGCCACGCGCGCTCAGGCTGCGGCCATCAGCCCCTGCTCGCGCAGTGCGGCGTGGGTTTCATCCAGCGCGCGCCATGCCCGCTCGGCCAGCAGATCGATATCCGCGGGCCTGATCACAAGGGGCGGTGCGACCACCATCCGGTCGCCCACATGGCGCATCACCAGATTGTTGGCAAAGCAGCGTTCGCGGCAGATCAGCCCGGCGGTTCCCGAAGGTGCGGCGAAGGGTGCGCGGCGGGCCTTGTCGGGGGTCAGCGCAAGCCCGGCGATCAGGCCGAGGCTGCAGGTCTCGCCCACCAGAGGGTGATCGCCCAGCCGTTCCCAGACCCGCGCCAGCGCCGGCGCGGCCGTGCTGCGGACATGGCCGAGGATGTTTTCCTCTTCGAGGATGCGCAGGTTTTCCAGCGCCACGGCGGCGGCGACCGGATGGCCGGAATAAGTGTAGCCGTGGTTGAATTCGTCGCCCCCGATCACCTCGGCCACCCGGTCGCTGATGATCGAGGCGCCGATGGGCACATAGCCCGATGACAGCCCCTTGGCAACGGTGATGATATCGGGCTGCACGCCGTAATGCTGGCTTCCGAACCACTGCCCGGTGCGGCCGAAGCCGCAGATCACCTCGTCCACGATCAGCAGGATCTCGCGTTCGGCGCAGATGCGGGCGATCTCGGGCCAGTAGCTTTCGGGCGGGATGATCACGCCGCCGGCGCCCTGGACCGGCTCGGCGATGAATGCGGCGACGCGGTCCTCGCCCAGCCGGTCGATCATCTGCTCCAGTTGCCGCGCGCGGTCGCGGCCGAATTCCTCCGCGCTTTGCGCGCCGCCCTCGCCATACCAGTAGGGCTGGTCGATATGGACGATATCGGGGATCGGCAGGCCGCCCTGTTCGTGCATCGGCGTCATGCCGCCAAGGCTCGCACCGCCCATGGTGGAGCCGTGATAGCCGTTTCGCCGGCTGATGATCACGCGCTTGCCCGGCTTGCCCAGCCGCGCCCAGTAATGGCGCACCAGCCGGATGTTGGTGTCATTGGCCTCGGATCCGGAGCCGGCGAAGAAGGCATGGTTCAGATCGCCCGGCGCGAGTTCCGCCAGCCGCGCCGCCAGCGCGATGGCCGGGACATGGCTGGTCTGGAAGAAGGTGTTGTAGAAGGGCAGTTCCCGCATCTGCCGGGCCGCGACCTCGGCCAGTTCCGCCCGGCCATAGCCGATGTTGACGCACCACAGCCCGGCCATGCCGTCGAGGATCTCGTTGCCGTCGCTGTCCCACAGCCGCACGCCTTCGGCGCGGGTGATGATGCGCGCGCCCCGGGCGGCCAGACCCGCGGCATGGGTGAAGGGGTGCAGGTGATGGGCGGCGTCCAGCGCCTGCAATTCTGCGGTCGGCAGGTGGTTGGTGATCGCGGTCATCAAAGGCTCCGGTGGGATGGACGGCGCGACCTTAGAGAAGCTTCGGGCGGAACGGAAGCGCAGCCGGTGGCGGCGCTGACCGGGAAGGCGGGGGAGGGCGGTGGCGACGCGTCTCGCCACGGAGGTGCAACGGATGGCCGCGGTCAGACGCCCGCGACATCTGTGCCGGTGTTCGCCACCTGACGAAAGGCTCCCGCGCCCCATGAAATGCTGTCGCGGGAGGCTGCTGTGCGGGACGGAGCTGCCGCCAGCGGCGACTACGCAGAACTGGGGGTACTACACCGGCTTTCTCTATCGTCGAGCGAGCCGAGCCTTTCTTCCCTCATCTAAGAGTCAGATTCGTACTCAGCACCACTGTTTCGAAACCATTTATAAAAACCCAATTCCGTGTCCTCAGGAAAGCCACCAACGGGACGCAATTTGAGTTTTCCCTCTTCTGTATCAAATGCTTCATCAAAAGGCACAGGTATC
>SKUV01000118.1 GCA_007129775.1 Paracoccaceae bacterium
CCAAGGCTGAAGAAGGCCGGATCGAGGGCGAAATCGAAGCCGTCGTCGCCGGCCTGATCTTCCATCGCGATACCGTTCACGCTGACCTCGGTCAGATCGAAGCGGACATCGCGTGGCCCGGCTTGCGGGGTCAGGCCCATGTCGAAGCTCAGCACCGGTGCCTCGAAATCCGTGATCTCCAGATCGGCGCCGCTGAACACCAGCGATCCCTCGGTGACCGTGAAGCCGGGTGGCACGCTGTCCTCGACATAGGCCAGAAGCGTTTCGTCGAAGCCGAGCGTGAAGGACAGGTCGGTCAGGGCGTCACCACTGACCAGATTGCCATCAACCAGCACGGACACCGTGATCACCCCGCCGGCCTGCACCACTTCCAGATCGAATGCCGGGCCCGAGACCACCGGGCCCGTGATCTCGTAGGTCATATCGGCGAATTGCAGGAAATGGATGTTGGTCAGCGTGTCGGTGCCTTCGTTCATCTCGCTGATGCGCTGGTCGGTCACCGTGGTGATGCCCGTCCCAATATCGGTGTCGATCAGATAGTCATCCCTGTTCCCGGTGTAGAGCGCCGTATTCTCCCCCTCGCCGCCATCGATCACGTCATCGCCGAGGCCACCCATCAGGAGGTCGTCACCCTCGCCGCCATAAATCGTGTCGTTGCCGGCGCCGGCGTGCACCTCGATACCCGTGGACAGGCCGCGCAGATCGATCACGTCATCCTGCGCCGTGCCGCGGATCTCGTCGATGTTCTCGCTGGCCAGCCCGCCATACCAGCCGCCGCCCTGCCAGACGATCTGCCCGGGCATCCAGCCATCCGGGTCGGGTGCGTCGTATTCCAGATCGAGCGCGGTATCGCCGGCGGAGAAATCCAGCACCGAGCGCCGGTCCTCGTCGGTCGCGTCCGGACCGAAGCGCGAGTCGTTCAGCGCCACGAAGGTCAGCGAGCCATCGATCAGCTGATCGACCACCATCTTCCAGGCGAAATCGGAATCGCCCCAATGCGACACGCTGGCCGAGAAATCCGCGTCACCGTCGATCAACTCGCCATAGGTGATCAACTGATGGGTTTCGCCGCGCTGGAATTCGAAGCCCCAGAACTCGTGCAAGTCAAGATGGAAGCTGCCGCCCTGCAGATCGAACGTGCCCGTGATTTCCCAGCTTTCGACGCTGCGCGGGGGGTCTTCGAAAGTGCCCGTTGCGCTCATCATCGCCCAGTTATCGCCCTGAACGATGGTCAGATCCCCATCGATCACGACCGAATTCGCCCAGCCATGGCTGTCGAGGAAGGCTCCGTGCAGATTGACGTTACCCTCGATCTGTGGCGTGCCCGACCATCTCAGCCAGCTTTCTTCGCCGAAATTGAACTCGGCCCCGGCGTTCCCCAGTGTGGCTGCGCCATGGATCGACAATTCGCCGACATTGTCGATGTCGCTGTCGCGGTCCGGCGCCTGCGGGTCATGGCCGAACCATGCCCGCTCGATCCCGCTCAGGCTGCTGCCGTCACCCCAGATCGAGACCGAGCCTCCCGCCCAGCCCGATGTCGGCTCGTTGAAGCCGCCGACCTGCAGGATCGCCGCACCGCCCAGATCGACGCTGCCGCCGTCGCTGACGCGCAACTCGCCCATGCCGCCGGTGCCGACATTCACCGTCAGCGCGGTCGGGTTGGTGCCGGGGAGGGCGCGCAAGTCAAGGCTGCCGCCCTCGGTCACGATCAGCCGGCCCTCGCCGTCCCCGGTGCCGATATCGATCCGGCCCGCACCGAAACCCTCGATCTCGAACCGGCCACCCTGATCGACCATCAACTGGCCGTCGCCCGAATCGATGCCGACCTGCATCAGCAACTCACCTGGTGCGCCGGGGACGCCGTTCAGCGCGTCGGGCATATCCACGAGCGAGATCAGACCGCCGTTGCGCACATCCAGCGTGCCAGTGCCATCCCCGGCGCCGACCTGCACCGACATGCTGCCGATATCGCGGCTGGCGCCTCCCATGAATTCCGAGGCATCCACGGTCACGAAACCGGTCTGCCCGCCGGTGCCGATATGAAATTCGTCGAGCGCGCCCACGGCAAAGGTGCTGCCGTCCTCGATCCACAATTCCGATCCCATGCCGAAATAAGTCGCCGCCATCGGATCGGTGCCCAGCCACATGCGGGTGGCATGGCCGGAGGCGATATTGGCCGTGCTCTCTCCCGTCAGCCGGAATTCCGACGTGCCGAGCAGGAAATAGGTGACATCAAACCCTGCCACATCGAGGCTGCCGCCGTCGAACAGCGCTTCGAGCGCGCCGCCCATCGAGCCGAAATCAAGCTCCGCGCGGCTTTGCTCATTGGCGAAGGGGTCAATGACCCGCAGCGCGCCGCCATCGAGAAAGCTCAAAAAGGCAAGGCCGCCATCCAGACCCACCTGAGCCCAGAGATTGGCGTCCAGGTGATCGGCGACCTGCCACGTCACGGTGCTGTTTTCGCCGATCGCGGTCAGGTGGCCCTCGGCCTCGTAGCCGCCGATATAGATCAGCGGGCCGAAGGCGCTCGTCCCCTCGAAAGTCACCGACGATCCCCCCAGAACGGTGACGGCCCCATCCGGGAACGCCTCCCAAGGGTTGGTGCCGATATCATAAGTGGTCGACTCGACGGCCAGATCGACCGCGCCCGATTCGATCACCTGCGGCGTCGTGCTGATACTGGCCCCGGGCAGCGATGTGACCGCAATATCGGTTCCGGGCGCGAATGGCCCGTCGGTGATCTTGCTGACGGTGGCAAGCCCCGAATCGACCGCGTCCATGAGCGCGCCGAGTTCGGCGAGGCTGGTCGGGAAAAGCGCCGGGTTTCCGTCGAGGAAATAGGTCGCGTCGAAGAACAGATCGTGATCGTCATCCTCATAGAGGAAGAACAGAAGGTCCATGTGGCCCTCGTGCGTGGTCACGCGCACGGCTTCGATCTGGAAGCGGAACGCGGCCTCGCCGTCGATATCCACAAGAAACGGGCGGTCTCCCTGCGGTTCGATGACGAAAAAGTCATCCTCGTCGTCACCGTCGCCGGGCTCGGCATATTCATAGCGGAAAATCGCGCTTTCCGGGTCGCGATAGACCAGCCGCAACTCCGAGGCCGGGTTGAAGGTGAACTGCTCGTCATCGTCCTCTTCGGTGAGGCTGATCCCGGTCAGTTGCACCAGATAGCCGCCGTTCGATCCCAGAACACCCGCCGCCTGGGATGTGCCGTCCTGTGCGGTCCAGAAACGCTCCGAAACCGAGTTCGCTGCATGTGCCATGATGCTCTCCCACCTGCCTGAAGGCCCCAAGGCAGGCCACCCGCCACCCGGGTTGCCTGCTGGCCTTGTCGCCTCGGACAAGCCAAGCCTTCTTGTCCGGCACAGAGACTAGGCAGGGGCTGAGGGCGCCTGCTTTGATCCGCGTCAAAGTCGGATCCGTTAAGCCCATGACGCAGCGTCGCGTCGCCAAACGGTCAGGGCGAGGGACGCCGCAGTGCGCGATCCGCGCATGTCACGGCGCGCGATCGCTTCGGTTTCAGGGGGCTTTTGGCAGGTGACTGCCTCGGGCCTTCAGGCCCGGGCGAGGCTGCCAAAGATCGCTTCCTTGTGGCGATCCATGTAGATGCGCAGCCACGGCGTATACCGCTCCGGGTGGCGCGCGGTATCGGCGGCCAGTTCGTAAAGCCCGATCCATCGCGTCGCCATCACCTCGTCAGGGTCGGGCGCAATCGTCATGCCCGGCATTGCGAAGGCCACGAAGATGTCCACCAGTTCGTGTTCGATCAGCCCGCCGCCCACATCGGCGCGGTATTCCACCCGGTCACGATGGTTGGGGTAAAGACCGGTGATCCCCAACTCCTCGCGCAGGCGGCGGGTCGCGCAATCGGCCGGCCGCTCGCCCCAGTCGGGATGGGTGCAGCAGGTATTCGCCCAAAGCCCCGGCGTGTGATACTTGCCCTGCGCCCGCTGCTGCAGCAGCACCTTCTCGCCCTCCAGAACGAACACCGACACGGCCTTGTGCCGCAGGCCGCGGCGATGCACCTCCAGCTTGTCGACGGGGGTGAGGGTGCCGTCCACCCATGCCGGGATCTGCGCGTTCATGTGTAAAGCGGGCGGACGAGCCCGGTCAGATGGGCGAGGTTCTTCAGCCCGATCTTGATATGCGCCAGCGGGCGCGCCTTGACGAGGCTCTTGTTCATATAGGCCTCGAAGGTCAGCCGCTGCACGTCGATATCGTGGCACAGGGAAACGAAGCGCTCGCGCCGTTCGTCGGATTTGTAATAGGCATCCTGCATGGCGCGCAGGATCTTGAAGACGTTCTTGTGCTCTTTCATGAAGAGCTTTCGCGCAAGCGCCAGATCGCGGGCCTTGCCCGAGGCGAGCGCGGCCTGCGTCGCAGTGGCCGCCGCGCGCCCGCCGGCCATGGCGTAAAAGATGCCCTCGCCCGAGGAAGGCGCGACCACGCCGGCGGCGTCGCCCGCCAACACCACATCGGCACCATTGTCCCAGCGCTCCATCGGATGGAGCGGGATCGGCGCGCCCTCGCGCCGGATCGTGGCGCAGTCCGACAGGCCCGAGGCCGCGCGAAGCGCCTTGGTCGCCGCCTTCAGGTCGATCCCGTCGACGCCGGTGCCCATGCCCACGCTGCACGATCCGCCATGGGGAAAGACCCAGCCGTAGAAATCGGGCGAGATCGCCCCGTCATAAACCACGTCGCAGCGCAGCGGATCGTAATCGGCCGCGCCCGGCTCGGGCGGTGCGATGATCTCGTGATAGGCGATGACATAAGGGATCTTGTCGCCCCCGGGCACCTCCTGCCGGGCCACGCCCGAGCGGGCACCATCGGCGCCGATGACATAGCGGGTGGCCAGGGCGCGCTCCTCGCCGCTGTCCTTGTCGCGATAGATCACGCGGGTGCCGCCGCCCTCGCGATCGATCCCTAGGAAGGTGCCGGTATGCCGCTCGGCCCCCGCCTCGGCCGCGCGCTCGCGCAGGTATTCGTCGAAATGCTCGCGGTCGACCATACCGACAAAGCCCCCCTCGATGGGGATGTCGACCTTGCGACCGGTGGGCGAGATCATCCGCGCGGTTGTGATCTTGGCCACAAGCTGATCATCGGGGATCGCGAAATCCTTGATCGCGCGGGGCGGGATCGCGCCGCCGCAGGGTTTGATCCGCCCGGCGCGGTCGATCAGGGCGACGCGGTGGCCGGCCCGGGCCAGGTCTTCGGCGGCGGTGGCGCCCGAAGGCCCGCCGCCCACAACGACGACATCAAGTTTCATCATGGGTTCACTCCCCGGCGATGACGCCCATACGGGCAGGTGGCGCGCGGCCTTCCATGATGCGCGCGGCCATCACGGCGGCGGCGAGGAAGATCAGCGCTTCGACAAGAAAGACGGTTCCGAAGGCGCTTGCGTCCGAGCCCATGGCGCGGCGCAGGATATCGGCCAGCGCGGCGCCGGCCAGCCCGCCAAAGCCCGCTGCAATGGCCTGCGCAGCGCCCCAGAGGCCCATCCGCGTGCCTTCGCGGCGTGCGCGCCCGCGCCCGGCAAGTGCCATCATCGACCCGATCGCCGCGACGGCGAACATGCCGTTGAAAAAGCCCAGCGTGATGACAGCGGGCACCAGCGCGGCCTGCATGCCGGACGTGCCGATGGCGGAAATCGCGGCCAGCGCGCCGGCCGAGCCGATGCAACCCGCCACCACCCAGTTGCGCAGGCAGCCCCGGCGCAGCCCGGTGGCCACGATCCCCACGGTGATCATGCCGAGGAAGACCCCGCCATTCTGCGCGCCCGAGAGCGAGGTCGTCTGCCCCGGGGTCAGGGCGAAGACGAGGCCGGCGAAGGGCTCCATGATCAGTTCCTGCATGAAATAGGCGGTCATGGACAGGAAGACGAAGATGGTGAAGTTGCGCGCGTCCCGCTCGCCCCAGACCTCGGCTAGCCCATCGCGAAAGCGCATCCTGTCCTGCGCGGGCAGGGCGGGGATGCGGGCACCACGTTCGATCCCCCAGATCGCACCGCAGGTCACCACGAAAGCCCCGCCTGTGACGATCCCGACGATCACCAGCATCCGCGCGTGGCTGTAGGGGTCGAGGAAGGCGCCCACGGTGATCGCCGTCACGGCGATGCCGAAAATCATCATCAGCCATGTGATGGAAGCCGCCGCCGGGCGGCGGTGTTCGGCCGTGGCCGTCGCCATCAGCGCCAGAAGCGAGGTGCCCGAGGCGCCCACCCCCATGCCGATGATCGCATAGGCCACGATGGCCAGCGCGAAGCCCGCCGCGAAACGCCATTCCAGCACCGGCACCGCCAGCGCTGCCAGCCACGCCCCCAGCGCCAGCATCCCCATGCCTGCGATGATCCAGCGGGTGCGGTTGCCGCCGGTATCGGACAGAAAGCCCCAGTTCGGCCGGGTGATCTGCACCCCGTAATGCAGCGCGACCAGAAAGCCTGGCAGCACCGCGGGCAGGGCAAGCTCCACCACCATCAGGCGGTTGAGTGTGGAGGTCATCAGCACCACGATCGCCCCGAGGCAAAGCTGCACCAGCCCCAGCCGGACGATCGAAACCCACGTCAGATGGCGCAAACCGGTCATGCCGCCCCCAGCGAACGAATGGCGAAAGCGGTGATCATCATGCCCAGCACGTAAAGGCTGACACCGGTGGCGTTGTACCATGGCGCGCGGGCCTTTGGGTCGCGCAGCAGCACGGACATGGCGTAGAATTGCAGGATCAGCGCGATCACGATGAAAAAGCCGAACCACGGCCGATCCCACCAGAACAGCAGCCCGATCACCGCGACCTGCGGCACCGCCATGATCCAGCAGGCGACCCGCGCCGCGCGTTCGGGGCCGAGCGTGACTGGCAGCGAATTCACGCCCATCTGTCGGTCACCCTCCAGCGCCTTGAAATCGTTGAGCGTCATGATGCCATGGGCACCGAGACCGTAGAGGATGGCGACGATCACCACCTCGGGTGACGGCGCCCCCACGGCCAGAACCGCCGCGCCGGTGAACCATGGCAAGGTTTCGTAGGACAGCCCCACGAGCCCCGGCCCCCACCAGCCCGAGCGTTTCAGCCGCACCGGTTCAGCCGAATAGGCCCAAGCCGCGGCGACGCCCAACACCGTCGCGCCAAAGCCCCACGGCCCGAGAAACCAGCCCATCACCAGCGCCAGCCCCGACATCGCCAGCGCGATCCACAGCCCCCAGCGGCCCGGGATCCGGCCCGAGGGAATCGGGCGGTGCGGCTCGTTGATGGCGTCCACATGTCGGTCGCACCAATCGTTGGCAGCCTGACTCATGCCACAGACGACCGGACCGGCCAGCAAGACGCCCAGAAGCACCAGAAACCAGGCCGACAGCGGCGATACCCCGCTGGAGACCACGCCGCACAGATAGGCCCACATCGGCGGGAACCATGTGATCGGCTTGATCAGTTCCAACATCGCCGAGGGCTCGGGGATGCGGCGCTCAGCCGGCCGGGGGTGTAAATCTTGCATGACACTCATGGCGTCAAGTGAACATCACACTTCGGGATCAGGCAAGCCCTTTTGCGGCCCTGCGACCCGCTGACGCGAAAAAAATGTCAGGTGAAGTTGACAGGTCGGCCCTTCGGCCTTTTTCTGGGGGCTGCCGGCACCCGCTGTCACGCAGCGCCGGCACGCGAGCTATCGCGGGCTCAACTGTCCTCGCCCCGGTGCAGCAGGCCGTATTTGCGCAGCTTGACGTAAAGCGACTGGCGCGACAGGCCCAGCATCTCGGCCGCGGCAACCCGGTTGTTTCGCGTCAGTTCCACGGCAGTCTCGATGCACATCTTTTCAACCACGTCGGTGGTCTCGGCCACAATGTCCTTGAGCGTGGCGGAGCCCACAAGCTCCATCACCGAGCGGACGGCATCGTCCGACGCCGTCAGCCCCGGGGTGCGCAGCACCTCGGCACGGCTGGCATCCCGGATCACGAAGACAATGGCGGGATGGGCGCTGTCGTTGAGGTAGGTCGCCGAAATCTCGACCGAGACTTCGGTGCCCACAAGGCTGCGCAGCTTCGTGGAATACATCCGCATCTGCCCGGCGCGGGTGGCGTTTTCGACCAGAACCTTCATATCGACCCCGCCGCGCGCCAGAAAATCACCCAACGGGCGGCCCTTCACGGCGGTGGCGTGGGCAGCATCGGCCAGATCGAGGAAAGCGCCATTGGCGGCCCGGACGGTGCCCTGCGCGTCGGTGAAGACGATCGCATCGACCCCCGATTGATAAAGCGCCGACAGATTCGTGGCCAGTTCGTCGCTCGCCCCCTCGGCCTTGACCTCGCGCTCCATCCGGCAAAGCATGATCCGCTCGCCCGCAGCGCGGAACAGAACCGGCCGCAGCGACAGCTTGCGGCGCGAGCGGCGCGCCATCAGATCAAGCGGGGCCGCCGAATCGTCAAGCGCGCGGCTGACCAGCGATTCCATCACCTCGCCCTTGCGGCGGCCATCGAATTCCTGCGCAAAGGCGGCTCCGATCAGTTCCTCGCGCGTGCCGCCCAGCGCCTGCGCCGCTGCGGTGTTCAGATCCGTGATCCGGCCGCTGCCGACAGATACGAAGACCATCGCGTCATGGGTGCTGTCCATCAGCACGCGATAGCGAGTGTCGTATTCGCGCTGGGTCTCGTAATCGCGCTCCAGCGCCATCTGCGCCTTGATCAGTTGCTGCTGCATCTCGGCAATCGGGCGCAGGTCATGGCCCAGCATCAGCACCGCGCCATCGGGGCCGACCGGGTGGAAGGTGTAGCGGATGGGAAATTCCCACGACCGCTGGTCCACATGGTTCAGTTCCGCAGCGCCGCGGCTCTGCTTGCCCGAGGCGACGATTGCGAGTTGCGTCTCGAATTTCTCGATGCATTCCGGCGTCAGGAAATCGCGCAGGTCGCGACCTTCCCAATGGCCGAGTTCGCCGAAGGAGCGATGATTCGGATTCATCACGATCGACAGCACGCGGCCTTCTTCCGTCACGACAATCGCGATATCGGAGGCCGAGGCGATGATATCGCCCAAAAGCTCGGGCGCGATCAGCGGGATCGAGCCGGCGCTCCAGTATTTCGTGCCGCGAGGCGTCAAGCAGAATCCTCCATCGGGCTGCTGCCCGTCTCTGGTCAGGTCAGCCCCGGCGCTGTTGTGCTTCGGGGGATACGATCCGTCAACCCGCATCTGTGCAGCGCCGCTATCGGGTCGTTGATAATGTGATCGGCATCCAGATACGCCCTCACTTCCGGTTCATCGACGCAGCCAGCCCCGCTGACAACGATCGGCGGCAGATTTCTGGCGAAAGTGCGCAGCATCTTGATCAGTTTGCGAACGGTTTCAAGCCTCTCTGACGTCGAAGCCGAAAGGGCGATCATGTCGAGGTCCAGTTGGTTCACCGTGTCGAGCACCTCATGGTCGGACCGCCCCATCATCAGCTGGACCGAAACGCCCTGCCGCCGGAGTTGCGAGGCCGCGATTGCGGCGCCGAGGCTGTGCTGTTCACGCTCAGGCAGGATTATGGCGACGCTCGGCGCATCCCAGCCGCCGCGACAATCAGCGGTCTGGCCATGGCTGAGTTCGCGCACCGCCGTCAGCAGGCGCGAGGAACAGATCGTGACGTCGGCGAAGCTGCGCGTGTCCTCCGTCCAGTCGCGGCCCAGTTGGCGCGCGATATGGGGAATGTAGACATCGATGATCGTCGCGGCGCTGACGCCATGCAGGCGCATGATGCGGCCGATCCGCTGTTGCAGCAGCCCTTCGGAGCCGCTCAGCGCCTCGGCCAGCGCGGCGACATGGCCGCTGGCCTCCGCCGTCAGGGTGTCGGCGGGCTCTCGTTCCTGCGGCGCCTCGGAGGCGCCGGGCATCCGCCGGACAACCGCTTCGAGCACTTTCGAGGTCCGGCAAGACAGATCGCGCAGGGGCGGCTTGCCCGTCTGAGCGGCTCTGTCGACGACTTGGATTTGCGCGTGACCCATTCCCGACATTCCGGAAGTCCCCCTTCCTTGCGACCCGAGCCCACCACGCCCATCCTTGGCGCGATCGGCGGCGCGATCGGCGTTCAGCCGGCCGCCTCCCAATAGCGGGCCGGGAGCGGCCGAGTCCTTGGCGGTAGTCTCAACCACTTCGGTAGTGATGTCAAAGAATATTGACAGTCATTGCCGCCGCCATAGCAGGCATGCCTGCTTTAACGGCTACCGGAACCAAAATTACTCCTACCAGGGCAGTGGCTGGAGTCGGCCAGAAAAAGAGAGCGCAAACATACATTATTATGCCCA
>SKUV01000030.1 GCA_007129775.1 Paracoccaceae bacterium
ACTACCGTTTCGACCCGTCCCCCGCCGCTCTTCGGCATGTGTGAAGTGCCGGAGAGCGGCTCCCGTATCGCACAGGAGCCTGAGACGATCTTAAGACAAGAATACGGTTTGCCCATCCATGCCGACCCCCTTCACGGCAGACAGTATGAATCAGAAATCACGCCGGATGGGAATCCCGCAGACTCAAGCTGGTCCTGACCTACTCAAACGGCTGCGAATCGTTGACTCCGCCGCGGTGATCGACCGTAATTTTCCGCAACAACAACAAGATCGGCGGAGTACGGACGATGGGAGATTTGCGCAAGCGCCTCGGCGCAGGAGTGGTGGCGGGCCTCGTTGGGCTTGTCCTTTCGGGCGCCGGGATTGCCCAGGCTGAAACAAGCAACCTGCTGGTGCGCGTTTTCGTCGAAGACCAAGAGATGCATGTGTTCCACGGCGGCCGGCTGATCCATCAATGGCCTGTGTCCACCGCGCGGGCCGGCAAGATCACACCGCGCGGGCAATGGACGGCGCAATGGCTCTCGCGCAACCACCGCTCCAGCCGCTACAACAACGCGCCGATGCCCTATTCGATCTTCTATGACGGCCATTACGCCGTCCATGGCACCGACCAGATCGGCCTGCTTGGGCAGCCCGCCAGCGCCGGCTGCGTGCGGCTGCACCCCGACAATGCCCGCATCCTGTTCGAGATGGCCCGGACGGAAGGGCTGCAGAATGTCCAGATCGTGGTGATGGAATAGGCTCCACCGCGGCCCCCTTCGGAAAAGGGGCCGCGGGCGTGCGCCTCAGCGGAACAACTCCGACATCGACTTGCCGATCACCTTGGTTGCGCTGAAGACGAGGATCAGCGTCACCACGATGGTGATCGCCCCGATCGCCGCGGCGGCCTGAATCTCCTGACTCTCCAGCCGTTCGTAAATTGCGATGGAGATGGTCTTCCACTGCGCCGAATAGAGCATGACTGTCGTGCTCATCTCCGAAATCAGCGTGGTGAAGACGATGATCGCCCCGGCGAGGATCCCCGGCGCGATCAGCGGCACGGTGACCTTGCGCATGGTGTAGCCCCATGTGGCGCCGGCGACGGCCGAGGCTTCCTCCATCTTCGGGTCCACCTGCCCCACCGCGGCCACGACCGAGCGGTAGATATAGGCGATGCGGCGCACGAAATAGCCGATCACGAGAATGATCGCCGTGCCGGTCAGCACCACGGGCCCGCTGTTGTAGGTTACCAGAAGCGCCACGCCGGTCACGATCCCCGGAAGGATGAAAGGCAGCATGATCGTCAGATCCAGCGCCCATTTGCCGGCGAATTTCTTGCGCTCGGCCACATAGCCCGTCAGCGTTCCGAAGATCACGCAGGCGATGGTGGCCACGGTCGCCAGCAAAAGGCTGTTCTGGAGCGGCTGCATCACCCGGCTGAAGACGTACTGGTAATTGCCCCAGCCGTATTGCGTGGGCCAGAGCGTGCCCGGCCAGCGTTCGGCGAACGAGGTGAACAGGATCACCGCCTGCGGCAGCAGCGCAAAGGCCAGAAGCCCCCAGACATAGACATAGGCGATGATCTTGATGCCGCGCCCGGTATGCTGGGCCGCGCGGCGGGTGGTGCTGCCCACGGTGATGAAGCGACGCTTCTTGTTGAACCGGATCAGCAGCAGGATCGCCACCAGCGTGATCGCCACATTCACCAGCGCGATGGCCGCGGCCCCGTTCAGGTTGAAGAAACCGTGGATCTGGAAATACATCAGCGTGGAGAGCACATACATCTCGCCCCCCAGAATAGCGGGCACGCCGAATTCGCCCAAGGCCTCGATCATCACGATCATCGCACCTGCCAGCATCGGCGGGATCGCCAGCGGCAGGACCACGGTGCGAAGCACCCGCGCGCGCGAGGCGCCCATCACCTTGGCGCTTTCCTCCAGATGCGGATCCACCGCCGCCAGCGCCCCCTGCACGAACAGGAAGACATAGGTGAAATTCGACAGCACCATGGCAAGGATCACGCCGTTATAGCCATAGATCGGCGGCACCGAGATGCCGAACCATTCGCCCAGATAATGGGTGAAGATGCCCGACCGGCCGAACAGGATCACCCATGCATAGGCCCCGATGAAGGGGGGCGAGATCAGCGGGATGATCGACAGCGACAGGATCAGCGGCTTGAATCGCATGTCCACCCGGGCCACGAAATAAGCCATGGGCAGCGCCACGAGCGTGGACAGGATGGTGACCACGACGCCGATGATCAGCGTGTTGCGCAGCGCGTTCTGATAAAGCCGCGAGGTCCAGAACCGCTCGAAATTGGCGAAGGTGGCATTGGCAAAGCTGATCACCTCTCCGGCCGGGGCGAAGCTGTTGGCGAGCGTCTTCAGGATCGGATAGACCATGAAGGCGACCAGCACGAAGAGCGTCAGCGCACCGGCGATCCACGGCAGGTAATCGGGGCCGCGGCGCTGGCCGGGAATGGCGGGTTCGGGAACCGGGGCGGCTTCGGCGCGGGCGAGATCGGTCATGCCGCCATCCCCCCGCGGGCATCTGCGCCGGCCGCGACGAAGACCGTCGCATCCTCGGCGAGCAGCCCGAAGGCGACCTCGTCACCCTCTTCCACACCCTCGGCAAACCCGGGACTGTCGATGATGACCGGGCCGCGGGCCTCGGCGCTTTCCACCATGTAGCGCACGAAACTACCCAGAAACTGGATGCGCATGGCCCGGCCGCGCGGCGCGTCGGGGGCCTTGTCGGCGGCCTTGATCCAGAGCTTTTCGGGCCGCGCCATCAGCAGCCCGGGCATGTCGGGCGTGAACCAGTCCTCCTCGCCGCTGACTGCGGGCTGGAGCCGAACGCCCTCGAACGCCGCGCCGCCCTTCAGCGTGCAGGCGGCGGCGCCCTCAGCCTGCGGGCCGAGGCGGCAGGGCAAGAAATTCGCCTTGCCGATGAAATCGGCCACGAACAGAGAGGCCGGGCGCGCATAAATCTCGTAAGGCGCGCCGATCTGTATCAGCCGGCCCTTTGAAAACACCGCGATCTGGTCGGAAATGGCCATCGCCTCTTCCTGATCGTGGGTGACATAAAGCGCCTTCACACCCAGCGATTTCTGCAGTCGGCGGATCTCGTCGCGCATCTCCACGCGCAGCTTGGCGTCGAGATTGGCCAGCGGCTCGTCCAGCAGCAGCATCCCCGGCTCATAGACCAGCGCCCGCGCGATGGAGACGCGCTGCTGCTGGCCGCCTGACAGATCGGCCGGAAACCGGTGCGCGAGCCCGTCGAGGCGCAGCATCTCCAGCACCCGGGTCACACCGCGGCGCACCTGATCTTCGGAGGCGCGGCGCAGCCGCAGGCCATAGGCGGCATTCTCGAATACCGTCAGATGGGGAAACAGCGCGTAAGACTGAAACACCATGCCGATGTTGCGCTGAAAGGCGTTCATGCGCCGGAAATCGCTGCCATCCTGCAGGATCTCGCCCGAAGTCACCGTTTCCAGCCCGGCGATCATGCGCAGGGTCGTGGTCTTGCCGCAGCCCGAGGGGCCGAGCATGGTGAAGAACATGTCCCCCGAGATCGCGAAATTCACGTCCCGGACTGCGGTGACCGGGCCCTCGTCGGTCTGGAAGGTCTTGGTCAGATCGCGGACTTCGAAACGGCCGGAGGCTTGGGCGGTCATCGGACATAACCTTTCTGATGCGGATCGGGACGGGGTCGGTCGGTCAGGCGCCGGGCGGCGGAGCGCGGCGCGCGATCAGGATCGTGCGGTCATCGCCAAAGCGGCCCGGCGCGCAACCCTTGGTGCTGGCAAAGGGGCCGATCCGGTCGGGATCGACTTCGTCGGCATGACGCAAGGCTGCCTCCCATGCGGCGAGCGTGGCGGCCTCGGGGATGGCGGGATAGCCATCGGAGAAAATCTCGAGCGTCTCGACCGACTCGAGCGGAAGGTCGCGGACAAGGGCATGTGGGGTGGCATCGGCCAGCCCGTCGATCACTTCGGCGGCAAAGGCCCCAGGGTCGCGGCGCACACCCGAGAGGCCCGACGCCAGCACCTGCGCCACCCGGCCCGCATCCCCCCCGAACGCCGACAGAACCTGCGGATCGGCCACCACATCGGCCGCGATGCGCGCGCCGTCCTGCGCTGTCAGGGGCGCGGGCGCGGGGCTGTCGGGGCCGAGCCCCTGCACGATCATCTCGCGCACCACAGGGCGAATCGCCTCTGCCGATATCCCGCGCCCGGCGAGGATCGCCCAGCCCGCTGCCCGGGCCGCCGAAAAGACGCGGTCGGCGGGGAAGTCATGACGCAAAATCTCGTTACCGTTCACCCGGATCGCGCAATCGCCGATGCAGACCAGGCGGACTTGCCCGGGCGCGAAGAACGCGCCCGCGAGCGTTGTGCGGAACCGGTGCCGGCCAGACGCGACTTCGTCCATCCCAAGGCCCAGCCGTTCGTAGACGGCGCGCACCCCGGCATTGGCGATGGCCACGACGCGCGCCACGTCGGGCGGCTCGGAAAAGGGGGATGCGGCCATCTCCTGAAGCGCGCGCATCGCCGCGCGCGAGGCCAGCCGGCCGCCCGTCGCCCTTTGGCCCAACGCATCATCATAGCGCCGGCCCGAAATATCCGTGGCTCCGTCCAGAACCGCCAGCGCCGTGCCCGGCACCATCACGGCCTGATCCTCGTTGCCGTCCGGATCGGAGGGATCCTTGGCGCAGGTGAAGAATTCCACACAGAGCACGGCTGCGAGCCTTCCGATTGCGACACAGAAAAACGCCGCCGCGGGGTTGGCCCGCGACGGCGCATGGTCGTCTCCGTTACTGAGCGAACAGGTCGTCCCAGCGGCGGATGTTTTCGTCCCGGGTCTGGGCTGCCAGAGCCGCGTCATAGGGGAAGGTCACGATATCCGCGGTCGCTGCCAGCCCGTCGGGTGCGGCCACATCGGCGCGCACCGACCGGCGGTTGGTGCTTGCCACGATCTCGTGCGCTTCTTTCGAGTTCAGGAAGTCGAGGAACAGTTCGGCATTGGCGCGATTCGGCCCGCCGTCGATGATGGCCGAGGCGTCGAAACGCAGGCCGGTGCCGTCGGAGGGATAGATCGCCGCCACGGGAAAGCCATCATCGAGCATGTTCTTGATGTTGGCCTCGCCGGTCACGCCGATCTCGATCTCGCCGCGGCCCACGTCCTGAAACACCGCCTGCGAAGAGGTGACGAAGCGCGCGTTGTTCATCACACCTTCGGCCACGTCCCAGCCGTGCAGCTGCAGGATCTGGGCAAGCTGCGCATAGGCCGAGCCCGACAGCGAGGGGTTGGCGAGGATGATCTTGCCCTCATAGCGCGGATCGGCCAGATCGTCCCAGCTTTGGGGATGCTCGTCTTCGGGCAGCAGGCGGGTATTCACGATGAAGGCCTGCAGCGGCATCGAGCAGCCGTAATAGGTGTTGTCCTCGCCGATCACGTCGGGCGAGAAATTCTCCAGCTCCGAGCTTTCGTAAGAGGCGAACAGCCCCGGATTGGCGAGGAACGCCTCGCTTGATGCGCAGATGATCACGTCACCGCGCGGGTTGGCGCGCTCAGCGGCGATCCGTGTGAACAATTCGCCCACGCCGGCGTTGATGGCCGAGACAGTGATCCCGGGGTATTTTTCGCTGAAGGCGTCGATCAGCAGCTCGCCGGCGTTGCCGGCCGGGTTGTAGACCACGACCTGCCCCTCCTGCGCCTGCACGGCGCCGAAGGCAGCGACGGCAAAGCCGGCGGCGAGAAAAGCGGTTCTGGTTGCCATGTCGGTTCTCCCTGGTTGCGACATCCTTGCTCTTATCGGTTCAGGATGACATAACTGCGACAGAATGCAACCGGTTGCGTAAATTTTCGAAACTGACTAGCCTAACCATTGATAATGGCCTGTCGGCGGCGGATCGCCCGGCGACGGGGGGCGCGGCAATCAGGGGGCATTCATGCGAATCGTGCGGCATTCGGACAAGACGGCTCTGGGGCAGGCGGCTGCGCGGGAAGGGATCGCAGCGGTCCGCACTGCGCTCGCCGAGCGTGGCGAGGCCGTGATCGTGCTGGCCACCGGCGCGAGCCAGTTCGAGATGCTCGATCATTTCGTCACCGCCGATCTGGATTTCGGCCGGATCACTGCCTTTCATCTGGATGAATACGTGGGCCTGCCCGAAAGCCACGGCGCGAGCTTTCGCCGGTATCTGCGCGAGCGCGTGATCGACCGGGTGCCTGCATTCGCCGATTTCGTGCTGATTGACGGCGAGGCCCCGGATATCGGAGCCGAGATCGCCCGCCTGAATGCGCGCCTTGCGCCGCTCTCGGTCGATGTTTGCTTCGCCGGGATCGGCGAGAATTGCCATCTGGCTTTCAACGACCCGCCCGCCGATTTCGAAACCGCGGACCCCTTTCTGGTGGTCGAACTGGACGAGGCCTGCCGGCGCCAGCAAATGGGCGAGGGCTGGTTTGCCACGCTGGACGCGGTGCCCCGTCAGGCTATTTCGATGTCGATCCGCCAGATGATGAAGGCCCGCAAGGTGATCCTGTCCGTCTCTGACAGCCGCAAGGCCGAAGCGGTGCGCGCCGCCGTTGCCGGGCCGGTCAGCCCCGATTACCCGGCCTCGGTCATGCAGGGCCATCCCGATTGCAGCCTGCATCTCGACCCTGCCGCGGCAGCCTTGCTGACCGACGCATAGGGCCCCGCCGGATCGGCCGCGGCGAGCGCGCCGCAGCAGGACAGATTTGCGCCAGACACAAGGGCAGCGTCGCCAGTGACATTGCGCACGACCTTTGGGGCGCGATCCGCGGCCCGGGCAGGCCGGCCGGTCCGCACGCGACCAGGCCGTGATGTCGGGATAAGGTCGGCGCTGCCGACCTCGGTAACGGCCAGTCAGCCCCGCCCTCCCTTTGCGGGGCCACTTTCTGTGGTTTCCCTCCAGCCGGCGCCATCATGGGCGCCAAGCGCGGGCGCGGGGTCGGATGCGGCGAGCGCCAAGCCATCGAACACGAACGGAGAGCGGACACCGGGCAGGCCACCCGGCAGGCCCAGTTGGAGCCCGCGCGCCCGAACCTGCGGATCGGCGAACACCGCATCCATGGTGTTGATCGGGCCGGCCGGTACGCCTTCGCGCTCGCAAGCGGCCATCAGATCGGCCATGGTCCAGCGCGCGGTCTCGGCGCAAAGCACCTCGGACAGCGCGGCGCGGCGGGACACGCGGCCGCTATTGCTGCGATATTCCGTCATATCGGCCAGTTCCGCACGCCCCAACAGCGCGCAGAGTTTCTCAAACTGCCGGTCATTGCCCGTCGCGATGATGATATGGCCGTCGCTGCAGGGCACCACCTGATAGGGGGCGAGATTGGGATGGAAATTGCCCAGACGCCCCGGCGCATCGCCGGTGGCGAGGTAATTCATCGCCTGATTGGCCATGATCGCCACCGCCGAATCCATCAGCGCCATGTCGATATGCGCGCCCTCTCCCGTATGCCCCCGGGCGTGGAGAGCGGCCAGAATCGCCGTGGCGGCATAGATGCCGGTGAAGATGTCTGTCACCGCGACGCCCACCTTGTGCGGCGCCCCCTCGGCCGGCCCGGTCACCGACATCAGCCCCGACATGCCCTGTATGATATAGTCATAGCCCGCCCGGTGTGCATAGGGCCCGGTCTGCCCGAAACCGGTGATCGAGCAATAGATCAGACTTGGAAAGCGCCTGCGAAGGCTGGCTGCATCGAGCCCGTATTTCGCCAGTGCGCCGAGCTTGAAATTCTCGATCAGCACATCTGCGCCGGCGGCAAGGTCGCGCACCTGCGCCTGCCCTTCGGCCGTGCGGAAATCTATCCGGACCGACCGTTTGCCCCGGTTCGTGGCGTGGAAATAGGCCGCATCCTCGCCGCCGTCGGGATGGGCGACAAAGGGCGGGCCCCAGCGGCGGGTGTCGTCGCCGTCGGGGCTTTCGACCTTGATCACCTCGGCGCCGAGATCGGCCAGAACCTGCCCGGCCCAAGGGCCTGCCAGGATACGCGCCAGTTCCAGCACCCGTACCCCGGCCAGCGGCCCCGCTGCATCGGCGGAAGGTTTCATCATGTCAGAGCCCGAGTCGCTGGTCGAGCAGGGCCGAGAAAGCCTCGAAGCTCATGTTCGAATGCAACTCGCCATCGACGACGAACGAGGGCGTCGCCTCGATCCGGTCGTTGGTGGCGTGGTGCTGGTAGACCGCGACCATTGCGCGCGCCTGATCGGCATCCTGCAGGCAGGCGTCGATCTCGTCGTTGCTCAGTCCGCTGCGGCGGCCCAGCCGGCGCAGGTTCTCGACGACCACGGCGGGATCGTTGGAGGATGCCCATTCGCGCTGGTTCTCGAAGATCATCTCGATCATCGGGAAATACCGCGCCTCTCCGCCGCAACGCGCCAGCATCGCGGCCCAGAGGCCGTACCGGTCGAAATAGACCTCGCGGGTGATGAAATACACCTGACCGGTGTCGACGTATTCCTCTTTCAACCGGGGCATCACGTTGCGGTGGAAGGTGGCGCAATGGGGACAGGTGAGCGAGGCATATTCGATCACCGTGACCGGCGCATCGGGATCGCCGCGGGACATGTCCGGCACGCGCGCGAAGTCCGCCTCGGTCGCGGTTTCGGTGCCCTGCGCCTCTGCGCCCTGCACGATGGCGGTGCTGCCGGCCCCGGTGCCGCCGTCACGCAGCAGCCACCACCCCGCGCCGCCGGCGACAGCCAGCCCGCCGGCCCCGATGAAAAAGCGTCTATCCATGGAATCCTTCCTTTCCGGTCCCGCCTTTCGACAGGACATTTCTTGCCAGCGTCTCAAGAGCCGCGCGCAGCCCCTCGTCGCGCACGCCCGCCGCGGCGCTTTGTGCCCGGGCGCCGAGTTCGGGATCGTGTTGCCGGGCGGGCCGGACAGCGGCGCGTGCCCCAGCCCCCGCCGCGTCATGATCGAATCCCGCCTGCCCTTCGGCAAGGCCGGGTCCGAAGCCCGCCCCGAACCCCGCGCCGAACCCCTCCGGCGCGGTCTGGGTCAGCGCTATACGGGCGATGGCGTTGTAGCCATAACAGGCATTCACACGCTCGCGTATGCGCGGCAGTTGCATCTGCACCACCGGCGCCGCCGCCCCCGTGGTCAGCAGCGTCAGCGTCGCCCCCAGCCCGGCACGGCGATAGCCGATGTTGACCGGCCGCGCGGCGGCGGCGATGTCGGGGCCGACGATCTCGGCCCAGTGGGTCAGCAGCCGCGCGACGGCGAAGCCCCGGGTCTCGCCGGCCTTGCGAAGCCGCTCGGCGATCAGCACCGAAGTGGAGCGAAAGCCCCCCTTCCGACGCGGCATCCTTGGCGTTCCTTGCGACACGGTGCGACCTGTTCAAAGACCTGATACGCATTATTCTAACGGTCGGCGTGACAGAGGCCAGCCGTTATCCGAGGGGGAGCATAACGCTTGCGTGACACGGGCGAAACCGGGCAGGAGTCCGCGGCCGCGTCTGCCGTGCAGGCCTCGGGGGCCCTGCTGGCATGGTATGACCAGAATGCGCGCGATCTGCCGTGGCGGGTCGGACCGGCGGCGCGGGCGGCCGGGCAGCGCCCCGACCCCTACAGGGTGTGGTTGTCCGAGGTGATGCTGCAGCAGACCACGGTTGCGGCAGTGCGCGCCTATTTCCGGCGTTTCACGGAACGCTGGCCGCGGGTGCAGGCCCTGGCCGCGGCCGAGGATGCCGACGTGATGGCCGAATGGGCGGGGCTGGGCTATTACGCAAGGGCGCGCAACCTGCTGAAATGCTCCCGGGTGGTGGCAGCCGATCTGGGCGGCCGCTTTCCCGAGACCGAGGCCGGCCTGCGCGCCCTGCCGGGCATCGGCCCCTATACCGCCGCCGCGATTGCCGCCATCGCGTTCGACCGCCCGGCAACGGTGGTCGATGGCAATGTGGAACGGGTGGTTGCGCGCCTCTATGCGGTGGAGGCGCCCTTGCCCGGGGTCAAGCCCGATCTCGTGCGGCTGGCCACCGGCCTGACGCCGGAGCGGCGGCCCGGCGATCATGCGCAGGCGATGATGGACCTCGGCGCGACGATCTGCACCCCGCGCGCGCCGGCCTGCGGGCGCTGTCCGTTGCAGCAGGGCTGTGGCGCGCGGGCGCGCGGGCTGGCCGCGTCGCTGCCGCGCAAGCTGGCGAAACCGGCCAAGCCGGTGCGGCTGGGCCATGCCTTTGTCGCCCGGCGCAGCGACGGCGCGCTGTTGCTGGAACGCCGCCCGCCCTCGGGCCTGCTGGG
>SKUV01000004.1 GCA_007129775.1 Paracoccaceae bacterium
CATCCCCGTCATAGGGCCCTGTCGGAATGGTCGCGCGGTCGAATTCCGTCCGGTCGAAATAGACGATGTTCGATCCGGCTACGCGGGGAATGTCGTCATGGTCATGCGCACCCTCGATATCCGCAAATGCCGGCGAGAAAAGGCCAAGCGCAACCGTGGCGACACCAGATAAAATCAGCCGTGTTTTTCGCATGAACACCCCACTTCCCTTTGAAACCTTGATGATAATCGCGGAAGAGCGCCGAGCGCCCCCTCTGAACGAAGGGGTTTTCCCGATGGTCTGATGGGCGCGCCGGTGTGCGTCGGAGAAGGCGCGCCACCGACCGGCTTGTTGCCAGGATTGTTACAAGATAACACTCCGCCATGACCCTTGTTCTTGATCAACCCGCAGCGCCGCGCCGCTTCGAGATGCCCCTGCTGTGCGCGCTCTTCACGCTCTCGGGGGCGGCGGCGCTGATCTATCAGGTGATGTGGGTGCGCGAACTGGGCCTGCTGTTCGGCTCGACCGCGCAGGCGGCGGCGCTGACGATCGCGATCTTCTTTGCCGGCATCGCGCTGGGGGGCTGGCTGTTCGGGCGGCTCGCGGCGCGGTTGGCGCGGCCCTTGCGCGCCTTCGGCTGGGTCGAGGTCGGGGTCGCGGCGACGGCGCTGGGGCATTTTCTGGTGTCTCCGGCCTATTTCGCGCTCTATCCCACGCTCTATGCGCTTGTCGGTGGCGTGCCCGTGCTGGAGATCGGGCTCAAGGCGCTGGTGGCGGCGACGATCCTTCTGCCCTCGGCCATCCTGATGGGCGGCACGCTGCCCTTGATGGGCCAGCATGTGATCCGCGCGCGGGACAGCCTGGGCCGGATGGGCTCGGCACTCTATGCGCTGAACACGGCCGGCGGGGCGACAGGGGCGCTGGCGGCGGGGTTCTTCCTGCCCGTGTGGCTGGGATTCTCGGGCGCGTATCTTCTTGCCGTGGGGTTCGATCTGTTGGTGGGCGCCTCGGCGCTGCTGCTCGCGCGGCGCGCCCTGCCGATCGCGGCCGACGGCCGGCCCGAGCGCGCCCCGATCCCGGCGCGGCTGTGGGTCATCGCCTTCGCCTCGGGCTTCGCGACGCTTGCGGTCGAAGTGATCTGGACCCGCGCCTTCGCCCAGGTGCTGCAGAATTCGGTCTATACCTACGCGCTGGTGCTGACCGTTTTCCTGCTGGCGCTGTCGCTGGGCGCGGCACTCGCCAACGGGCTCAACCGACTGCGCACACCCCCCGAGGCGGTGCTGACGGGATTGCTTATGGCCGCGGCCCTCGTCATCGCCGCCACACCGCATCTCTTCCACCACACGACCGACGGGCTGCGCTATCTGGGCGGACGGGCCGATTTCGCGGGGTATGTCTGGGAAGTCGGGCGCGTGGCAGCGCTGTGCATGCTGATCCCCGGCACGATCCTCGGAGCGGTGCTGCCCTACCTGCTCCGCCTGATGGAAGGAACCGGCGCGCCGGGTCCGGTTCTGGGCCGCCTCGTCGCGGTGAACACCACGGGTGCGATCCTCGGCGCACTGGCAGGAGGTTTTGTGCTGCTGCCCTGGGTCGGCATGTGGAAGGGGCTGTGGCTGATGGGCGCGGTCTACGCGTCTTTGGTGCTGGCGCTCTGGCGGCCGTCGGATGGCTGGTCAGCCCGGCTCACACGGTTCGCGGCACTCGCCGGCGCGGTCGCAATGCTCGCGGGCCAACCGGGGCTCGACTCCACACGCCTGAACCGGGGCGAGATGCTGCTGGACTTTCGCGAAGGCCCCTCCGCCCATGTCGCCGCGATCCAGCGCGGCTCGGCAAAATTCATCCGCGTCAACAATTTCTACACGCTCGGCGGCTCCGGCGCGCTGGTGCCAGAGCGCAACCAGACGATGATCCCGCTGCTCACTCACCCCGCCCCGCGCGACGTCTTCTTTCTGGGCCTCGGCACCGGAATATCCGCCGGCGCGGGGCTTTTCGCCGATCCCGAGCGTGTGACGGTCTGCGAATTGTTGCCCGATGTGGTGGATTTCGCAGAGCGTTGGTTCGGCCCCTACGTCAATGGCCTTTTCACCGACCCGCGCGTCACCATCCACCGTGAGGACGGGCGGCAATGCCTGGCCCGGTCCCGCGCCACCTATGACATGATCATCGCCGATCTGTTCACCCCATGGCGCGCCGGCGTCGGCAATGTCTACACGGTGGAGCATTACACCCTCGCGGCCTCGCGCCTGAAGCCCGGCGGCGCCTATGTGCAGTGGATGCCGCTCTATCAGGTCTCGCGCGCCGAATTCGAGATCATCGCCAGTACCATGGCGCAGGTCTTTCCCGAACTGACGCTCTGGCGCGGGGATCTGTATCCCGAACGCTCCATCCTCGCGCTGGTGGGGCGGATGGAGGCCGCACCGCTCGACCCGGCGACGCTCGCCGCGCAATGGCGCCTGATGACCGGCGAGGATACGCCCGACGCGGTGCTGGCCGATCGCGCGCTGAAGTTCTACGCCGGCAACGCAGCCTCGGGCGTGTTTGCCCATGCCCCCGTCAATACCGATGACCACCCGCTGATCGAATACCTCGCGCCGCGCACCCATCGCGCCGTGATCGCCGGCACTGCGCGCTTTCTGGTGGGGCCCGAGCGCGACCGCCTTTATGCCGACCTGCTCGACGCCCTCCCGCCCGAGGATGACCCTTATCTGAGCCTGCTGAGCGAGGCGCAACGCGCCCTGCCGCGCGCGGGCGCTGTCTATACCCGCTGGCAGGGCCTGCGCACGCACGAAGACCCGCGCGCCAGCGCGCTCTGGCAGAAATTCACCGCCCTCGCCCCGCCCCACGCGCACCGGCCCGACAGCCCGGCCGGTCAGGTCGCTCGCGGCGGCATGGCGTTCGGCGACACCACGGACTGAGCCGCCCGCGGCAGCGGGTGGCAGGTGCAAAGGCGGCCCGCTCCCGGCTCAGCCCGAGCGCGAGATCAGTTCGGCGCGCAGGTCGCCGTCCGGAGACCGGGTCAGCACCATCCTGCAATCCGGCTTGCCCAATTGCTCCAGCACGAAAGGAAAATGATCGGACCAGAGGAACATGGACCCGTAAGGCTCGCGCGCATTCGGTTGGAAACGCGGAGGTTCTATGCCCTCCTCACGCTCCCTGAAGTAGATTTTTCCTGCGCGCAGGATCCCCGATGGCGACCCCGGCTTTCCGCGCAGCTTGATGATGATCCGGTTGCGCCCCCCCCCGCTCTGCGACTGGTTGCGCATGATCAGTTCATGTGACTCGACAACGAGTTCATGGATCTCCCGCCGAAGATCATCCGGCGCATCCTTGTCCGGTTCACGCTCGGTGTCTTCTTCCATCTTGACGCTCCTCCTCAGCGGTGGGGGCAACTTGTTCCCAACCCGTCTACCGGGCACTGATGACGGCTGTGGTGCCGACCGGCGGAGCTTTGCAGGCTTGCCCGCACCCGTCCAGTGCCTTGACTCCACAGGTCGCGCTGCCGCAGGCCGCGACGCCCGCAGAGGGCCTGACCGCGCGCTGCGGCCTTGAGGCCCCGCAGCCCTGGCCGTGGGCCGTTGCCGCGCGGGACGTCGGAGGGTTTCGGACAATCGCAGGCAAACCGCCCCGCCGTTCGTGGCGCCCCGGTCCTGCGGCTGTCGTGGCGGCGCGTTGATCCTCCCCTACAAATACCCCTCGGCCCGAAAACTCAGTTCGCGCTCGCGCCCGACGATCAGATGGTCGTGCAGCGTGATCGCCAGCGCCTCGGCGGCGACGCGGATCTGTTCGGTCATCGCGATATCGGCCTCCGAGGGCGTCGGATCGCCCGACGGGTGGTTGTGCACGAGGATCAGGGCCGAGGCATTGAGTTCCAGCGCCCGCTTGACAACCTCACGCGGATAGACGGGCACATGATCGACCGTGCCCTGTGCCTGCGCCTCGTCGGCGATGAGTGTGTTCTTGCGGTCGAGGTAGAGCACGCGAAACTGCTCGGTCTCGCGATGGGCCATGGCGGTATGGCAATAGTCGATCAGCGCGGTCCAGCTGGAAATCACCGGGCGATGCATCACCCGCGCACGGGCGAGCCGCTGGGCCGCGGCCTCCACCACCTTCAGTTCCAGCACCACGGCGGGGCCCACCCCCTCCACCGCCGCCAGCCGGGCAGGCGGGGCCGACAGCACCCGGTTGAAATCGCCGAATGCATCCAGAAGGCGACGCGCCAGCGGTTTCACATCCTGTCGCGGGATCGCGCGGAACAGTACCAGTTCCAGCAATTCATAATCAGGCATGGCCGTCGCCCCGCCCTCGGTGAAGCGCGCGCGCAGCCGGGCGCGGTGATCGCGGATATAGGACGGCAGGCGCGCCGAGCCCTGCTCAACCGGTAGCGGCGCGTCCGCCGCCTCGTCCGGCTCGCCTGGCGCGCCCTGCGCGGCGCGCGCGGGCTCCGGCCCACCGGGCAGCGCCAACGGCAGGGGCAGGGGCAGGGGCAGCGACATTTCCCGAAAGGCGCGTCGGCGTGTCATCCACGCAGGCTAGCGCAACGTTGGTAAACCGAAGGTTAAACGCGGCGCGTCACGGCACCATCGCCCCGCCGCGTCGGGCTCAGCCCTTGTTCAGGTCGCGCGCCGAATCCTTGATGGCGCTGTATTGGCCCGAGGGGCGAAAGCGCCACAGATAATCGGGCAGCACCGCCGACATCGGCTTGGCCCGGATGCCGAGGTCCGACAACCCGCGCAAGTCCGGGTTCGCCACATTGTCGCGACGCAGGTTGCGGACCTGATCGCGGGTGAGAATGCCATTGGTGAACAGACCGAGGCTCAGCCTCTGCGCCAGATCGAGCGCGCCCCCCATGATCATCGCGATGGGAAAGGGCACGTTGACCAGCAGGCGCCGGCGCCTGATCTCGGCCAGCATCATCTGCATCAACTCGCGGAAGGTCTTGATCTCGGGCCCGCCCAGTTCATAGATCCCCGGCGCCGCCTTTCCCAGCAGCGCCGTCTCGGCCGCCTGCGCCACATCATCAACCCAGACAGGCTGGAACCGTGTCCGGGCCCCGACCATGGGCAGCACCGGCGACAGGCGCGTCATCCCCGCGAAGCGATTGAAGAATCCGTCTTCGCTGCCGAAGATGATCGAAGGTCGCAGGATCACCGCCTGCGGCATGTGTTCCAGCACCAGCGCCTCGCCTTCGGCCTTTGTCCGCGCATAATGGCAGTCCGAGCCGCTGTCGGCCCCGATGGCCGAAATATGCACCATCCGCCCCACCGCCAGTTCGGCCGCGATGCGGGCGATCCGGCCCGCGCCTTCGGCTTGCACCGGATCGAAACGGTTACGCCCGACCTCGTTGAGGATGCCGACGCAGTTCACCACCGCATCCGCGCCCTGCATCACTGCCCGCACCGAGGCATCGTCGCGGATGTTGCAGAACACGGGTTCCACCTGCCCGACCGCGCCATAGGGCCGCACGAAGATCGCCTCGTTCGGACGCCGCACCGCCACGCGCACGCGCCACCCGGCCCGCGCCATGCGCCGCGCGATATAGCGCCCGACGAAGCCCGACCCTCCGAAAATGGTGACAAGCTGTGCCATGGGCCTCATTCCTTCTGCCGCAGATGCCGCCGTCAGACCTAGCCAAGCAGCGCGCCTGCCACAAGGCGGAATTGGCCGCTTGCGACACCACTGCGGCCTGAAGCTCCGGCTGCAGTTCGCCGCCACCGGACCGCCGGCCCGGCCTTTCTGCGCAAATTCTGCGCAAGGCCCGTTGACAGTGCTGCGGGCCGGGGGTATCTGCGCCGCACGACACCTGCCCAGGTGGCGGAACTGGTAGACGCGCTAGCTTCAGGTGCTAGTGCCCGTACGGGCGTGGAGGTTCGAGTCCTCTCCTGGGCACCACGATTTCAGCGTAACACGTTGATCTTGATGGCCAAAGCACATCCGGCAGGTGTCGTCGTTTCCCCCTTTTTCACGCCTTTCGTTCGCCGCTCGCGGAATGCCCGTCGCATGGGCGGGACCGCCCGTGGCGCGGCGGTCGTACGGGTCTGCCCCGTCTGACCGGGATCTGAGTGCCGGCGCCGGGCGCGGAGCAGTCGGATGCTGGCGCAAAGCATCGCCACCGGGGCGGCATCGCCAATGCGCAGTCCATCAGCCCAAATGGATTGACCTATTCTGAAAAGTATGGACGATTGGTTGAATGAGCAGACTTGCAGTGGATATCGGCGGCACATTTACCGATGTCGTGCTCGACCGGGGCAGCGAACTTCTGGCGCACAAGGTGCTGACGACGCCGGACGCGCCCGAACGCGGCGCGATGGCGGGCGTGACCGAGATTCTCGCCCAGGAGGGGCTCGAGTTGCGCGATGTCGCCATGGTGGTGCACGGCACCACGCTGGCCACGAATGCCCTGATCGAACGGCGCGGCGCGCGCACGGTGCTGGTGACGACCGAGGGTTTTCGCGACATCCTCGAGATGGGCTACGAGCGCCGCTTCGATCAGTACGACCTGAACCTCCGCCTGCCCGAACCGCTGGTCCCGCGCGACCTGCGTCTGACATTGCCGGAACGGATGAACGCGGCGGGCGAGGTGCTGCGCGCGCCCACCAATGCCGAGCTTGCCGAAACGGCTGCGCGGGTCGCCGCCGCGCAGCCCGATGCCGTGGCCATCGGCCTGCTGCACGCCTATGCCAATCCGGCGCACGAGGCGCTGTTGGCCGAGGCGCTGGCCGCACATCTGCCCGGCGAGGTGACGATCTGCAAGAGCCATGAGGTATCGCCGGAGATCCGCGAATACGAACGTCTCTCGACCGTCTGCGCGAATGCTTATGTGCGCCCGCTGATGCAGCGATATCTGCGCAATTTCGATACCGCGCTGCGCCGGCAGGGGTTTGGCGGGGCGCTCTTGCTGATGCTGTCGGGGGGCGGGCTGACGACGCTGGAACAGGCCTGCCGGATCCCGATCCGTCTGGTGGAATCCGGCCCGGCGGGGGGTGTCGCGCTCGCCGCGCGCGTGGCGCGCGAGATCGATGCGCCACGGCTTCTGGCGCTGGACATGGGCGGCACCACCGCCAAGATCGCCTTTGTGGAGAACGGAACGCCCGACCGCACACGGCGCTTCGAGGTCGCGCGCGCCTGGCGCGACATGAAAGGCAGCGGCCTGCCGGTGCGGGTGCCTACGGTGGAACTGGTAGAGATCGGCGCCGGCGGCGGCTCGATCGCCCACCGTGACGCATTGGGGCGCATCGCCGTGGGCCCGCGCAGCGCCGGGGCGGAACCGGGGCCGGCCTGCTATGGCCGGGGCGGCGAACGCGCCACGGTGACCGATGCCAACCTCGCGCTGGGCAAGCTGCGCGCGGATCGCTTTGCACGCGGCCGCATGACGCTCGACACCGAGGCCGCGCGCGCCGCGATCGCGGCCGATGTGCAGGCGCCGATGGGGCTGAGCAGTGTCGAATGGGCCGCCGCCGGTATCTGCGAACTGGGCGAGGAAGCCATGGCGAACGCGGCCCGCGTTCACGCCGCCGAACGTGGCAAGACGCTGGCGCAATTCCAGCTTCTTGCCTCGGGCGGGGCCGCACCGCTGCATGCAGCGCGAATCGCCACGAAACTGGGGATCACCCGGGTGATCGTGCCCACATTGGCCGGCGTCGGCTCGGCGGTCGGGTTTCTGGCCGCGCCTGTCGCCTATGAGGTCGCGCGCAGCATCTTGCGGCCGTTGCGCGGGCTGCACGGCGGCACGCTCGCCGAGGAACTGGAACGGATGGAGGCCGAGGCCCGCGCCGTCGTCGCCGGCGCCCTGCCCGCGCAGGCGGATATCCGCACCGAGGTGCATGCCGAATTACGCTATGTGGGGCAGGGCCACGCCTTGCAGGTGCCGCTGGAAAGGGCGTCGCCGGGTGCCGATGGGGCGGCCCTGCGCGATGCTTTCGAGGCGCTTTACGAAACGGTCTACAACGTCACCCTGCCCGATCTGGAGGTCGAACTGGTAGCGCTGTCGCTGACCGCCATCGGCCCGGAGCCCGACCTGCCGGCAAGCCCGCCACCGGCCCGGCAAGGCGCGGCCGCCAAGGCCCAGCAGGTGGCGGTTTTCGATCCGGCCGAGGGCGCGCCCGTGCCGCACGCGCTCCGCGCACGCCCCGAACTGGCCCTGTGCGATGCCCTGCCCGGCCCCGCCATCCTGCCCGAAGACCAGACGACAACCCATGTCCCGCCGGGCTGGCAGGTGCAGGTGCACCCGCTCGGCCATCTGATCCTGACCTGCGAGGAGGCGCCCGCGTGAAAGCCGAGCATCCCCCGGCCATGGACGACGCCGCCATCATCTCGGCCACGGTGATGTGGAACCGCCTGATTTCGGTCTGCGAGGAACAGGCCAACGCCCTGCTGCGCGTGGCCTTCGGCGCGGTGGTGCGCGAGGCGGGCGATCTGAGCGCGGGCGTCTTCGACGCGCAAGGCCGGATGATGGCTCAGGCCGTCACCGGCACGCCGGGGCACGTCAACACCATGGCGCGTTCGGTCGTTGCGATGCTGCGCCATGTGCCGGCCGAGACCCTGCGCGAGGGCGATGTGCTGGTCACCAACGACCCGTGGCTGGGCGCCGGGCACATCTTCGATTTCGTGGTTGTGACCCCGGTCTTTCATGCAAGGACGCTGGTGGGCTTCATGGCCTCCACCTGCCATGTGGTCGATGTCGGCGGCATCGGCTGGTCGGCCGAAGCGCGTTCGGTCTTCGAGGAGGGCGTGCTGATCCCCGTCACGCGGCTGCGGGCGGGCGGGCGGCTGAACGAGGATCTGTTGCGCATCGTCGCGGCCAATTCCCGCGTGCCGCACGAGGCGCGCGGCGACATCATCTCGCTGATGACCTGCAACGACGAGGGCGCGCGCCGGCTGCAGGCGCTGATGGAGGAATACGCGCTGCCCGACCTCGGGCCGCTGGCCGATTTCATCTTTGCCCGCAGCGCGCAGGCCGCCGAGGCCGCGATCCGCGAACTGCCCGAGGGCCGCTATCGCAACGAGGCGGAGCTTGACGGCTACGACAGCCCGATCCGGCTCTGCGCCGAGATGGAAATCAGGGACGGGCGTATCCGGGTGTCGCTCGCCGGGTCCTCGCCGGCCATTGCCAAGGGGATCAACTGCCCGCTGACCTATACGCAGGCCTATGCGTCCTTCGGCATCCGCGCGGCGGTGGCGGCCCATGTGCCCAACAACGCCGCCTCGCTCGGGCTGGTAGAGGTCGACGCGCCCCCGGGGCTGATCGTCAGCGCCGAATGGCCAAGCCCCGTGACCGCGCGCCATGTGGTGGGGCAGGCCCTGCCCGATCTGATGCTGGGCTGCCTTGCGCAGGCGATCCCCGGCAAGGTGCTGGCGGAAAGCGCGGGCGCGCTCTGGGTGCTGGCAATATCAGGCGATGGCGCGCGGCCCTTCGCCTCGCTCAACGTGGCTTTGGGCGGCATGGGCGCACGGCCCGATGCCGACGGGCTGTCGACCACCGCCTTTCCCTCGGGCGTCGGGTCGGTGCCGGTGGAAGTGGCCGAAACCGTGGCGCCGCTCGTCTATCGCCGCAAGGAATTCGCGCCCGGCAGCGGCGGCGCGGGCCGCTATCGCGGCGGTCTCGGCCAGCAGATCGAGGTGGCCGCCGCCGAGGACGACCGCGCACTGCACCTCTCGGCCGCGGCCTTCGAGCGGCTGACCACCGGCGCCGCGGGCCGCGAAGGCGGTGCCGACGGCGCCCCGGGCCGGGCCGAGATTCGCCATGCCGGCGGCAAGGTGCAGCCCATCACCACCAAAGGGCATTACCTCATCCCCCCCGGCGCATCGCTTTGGGTGCAGACACCCGGCGGCGGCGGCTTCGGCCCGGGCGCGGAGCGCGCCCCGGAGGCAAGCGCGCGCGATGCGCGTCACGGTCTGCTTGACGCAGACCCGGATTCAACGACCCTGCAACGACCAACCGGAGGAAAGACACCATGAAACACCTGATTATCACCGCCGCCACGCTTGGCCTGACCGCCGGCGCCGCCACGGCCCAGACCACATGGGATTTCTCGACGCCCTGGCCCTCGGGCAATTTCATCGCGCAGACATCCGTCGAATTCGCCGATGCGGTGCGCGAGGCCACGGGCGGATCGGTGGATATCACCGTGCACACCGGCGGCGAGATCGGCGTGACGGCCGCCGAATCCCTGTCTTCGGTGGAACTGGGCATCGTGCAGATGGCCAGCGCGCTGTTGTTCCTGCAGGCGGGCGAGGCGCCGGCGCTGGCGATGGATACCCTTCCCTATCTGATCCAGGGGCAGGAAGAGATGCGGGAATTTCTGAACTTCGCGGGCCCGCTCTATGACGAGATCGCCGAGCGCCACAACCAGAAGATCCTCTATTACATCCCGTGGCCCTCGCCCGGCGTCTACAGCCGCTCCCCCATCGCCACGGCCGAGGACATGGCCAACCAGCGCATCCGCGCCTTCAACGCCGCCAGCTTCGAGTTTCTGTCGAATATCGGCGCCTCGCCGCTGGAGATGCCCTGGGGCGACGTGCCCCCGGCGCTGGCCTCGGGCGCCATCGACGGGGTGGCGACGTCGTCTTCCTCGGGCGTGGACGGGCGGCTGTGGCAATTCACCAGCTATTTCAACCCTTTGAACTGGAGCACCTCGGCCGAGGCGGTCACCGTGAACCTCGACGCATGGAACGCGCTGAGCCACGAGGAGCGCGACACGATCGAGCAACTCGCCGCCGAGATGCAGCCGCAATTCTGGGCCGTCAGCGCGGCCGAGGATGACGGCAAGGTCGACATCCTCGTGGAAAACGGCATCACCGTGCTGGAAGCCGACGACAGCCTGCGCGCGGCGATGGCCGAAGGCGGCCGCCCGATGTGGGACGCCTTTCTGGAGCGTGCTCCCGAAGCACGCCCGGTGATCGAGGCCTATGCCGAGCATATGGGCAAGTAACCACGAGCCGGGCGGCGGCACAGCTGCCGCCCGGCCGAAACCACCAGCGAAAGTGCGCCCATGCTGCGCCGGATCGGCGACATCTACCTGCGCCTGACCGATGCGACCTCGCGCCTGTGCGAGGGCGTGGCGGTGGTGTTGCTGTTCGGGTTCGCCGCGCTGATGCTGGCCGAGGTCGTCAAGCGTGGCTTCATCGGCGGGTCACTGGCGTTTTCGTGGGAAATCAGCACTTATGCCATGGCCGCCGTGTTCTTTCTGGCCGCGGGGCGCACCTTGCGAACGGGCCGGCATGTGCGGGTGTCGCTGGCGCTGGAGGCCAGCCCGCCGCGCCTGCGCCTGAGCATCGAATTACTGGCGACGCTGGTCGCGCTGGTGCTTGCGACAGGCATCTTCCTGACCCTGCGCGACATGGCGCTGACGTCGTTCCAGCGCGGCACGCGATCGCCCAGCTTCACCTCCACCCCGCTGGTCTGGCCGCAGGCGCTGGTGGCCATCGGTGCGCTGCAATTGTGCCTCGACCTGTTCGCGCGGCTGCTGCGCCTGCTGCGGGGCGAGCCTGCCCAGATCGTCGCCCCGGAAGAGCTGGACCTGATCGACGAACCGCCCGGGAAAGGGCCGCGCGATGGTTGAGGTCGGGCTTGTCGCCTTGTTGCTGTTCGCCGGGTTTCTGGCCGGGTCGGTCTGGATCGGGCTGTCGCTTTTCGGGATCGGCTATGTGCTGCTGGCGATCTACCGCCCGAACATTCCGCTGGATGTGTTCTCGGCGCGGGTGATCTGGAATGCCGCCACATCGCTGGAACTGCTGGCGCTGCCGCTTTTCATCCTGATGAGCGAAATTCTCGTCTCCGCCCGCCTGGGCAAGTCGCTCTTCAGCGGTCTTGCACCCTTTGTCGGGCGCCTGCCGGGGGGGCTGGTGCATGTGAATGTCGCCGGCTCCACCCTTTTTGCCGCCGTCTCGGGGTCATCGGCGGCGACAACGGCAATCGTCGGGCGGGTGACCCTGCCGGAACTGGCCGCGCGCGGCTACGAGCGCCGGCTTGCCATCGGCTCGCTGGCCGGGGCGGGCACGCTCGGCTTTCTGATCCCGCCGTCGATCATCATGATCATCTATGGCGTGGTGGCCGAGCAGTCGATTCTGGAATTGTTCATCGCAGGCATCATTCCCGGCCTGCTTCTGGCCCTGGCCTACAGCACCTACATCGGCGTGCATGAAGTCATCACCCGCCGCGCGCCCCGGTCCGAGCGGTTCACCGCTGCCGAACGGCTCGCCGGCCTGCGCGAGATCGCGCCGGTGCTCGCGCTGGTCGGCGGTATCATGGCCTCGCTCTATGCCGGGCTGGCCAGCCCGACAGAACTGGCTGCGGTCGGGGTTCTGGGGGCCATCCTGATCTCGGCCCTGCGCGGCGCGCTGACATGGCGCGGGCTGGTTCATGCGGGGCGCCGGGCAGTGCGCACCTCGTCCATGATGGGGCTGATCATCATGGGCGCGGCGCTGCTGAATGCGGCCTTCGGCTTTCTCGGCCTGCCACGCTTCGTCGCCGGGCAGGTCGCCGCGCTGGACCTGGCGCCTTTCGTGCTGATCGTGGCGCTGCTGGCAATGTATGTGCTGATCGGCATGTTCCTCGACGGCACTTCGATCATCGTGATGACGCTGCCGATCACCCTGCCGCTGATCGTCGCGGCGGGGTTCGACCCGATCTGGTTCGGCATCTTCATCGTGATCGCGGTGGAGATTTCGCAGATCACGCCGCCGGTCGGCTTCAACCTGTTTGTCATCCAGTCGCAGACGGGCGAAAAGATCGGGGCCATCGCCCGCGCGGCCTTTCCCTTCTTCTGCATCCTTGTGGCTTTCGCGCTGGTCCTGACATTGTTTCCCGCGATAGCACTCTGGCTGCCGGGCAAGCTCTAGCCCGGAAGGAGACGCAACTTGGCCCGGACGCTGCACAGCAAGGTGACGGATATCCTGCTGGACAGGATCGTCTCGGGCCGATGGGCCGTGGGCGCGCGTCTGCCGACCGAGGTCGATCTTGCCGCCGAACTGGGCGTGAGCCGCGCCACCTTGCGTCTGGGCCTGAATGATCTGGAGCGTATGGGGCTCGTCGCCCGGCGCAAGCGGACGGGCACGACCGTCATCGCGTCGGAACCGCGCAACATCCTGCAACAGGTCACCGGCGGGGTGGAGGACCTGCTCGATATCGCGCGCCACTCGGTGCTCGACCTGCTGGGCGTCGAAGACCTGGCCACCGAGGCCGAACCGCTGCTCCATGGCCTGCACAGCGAAACCGGCTATTGGCTGGCGATCACCGGCACCCGCCGGATGGAGGGCAGCGCGGCGCCCTTCAACTGGACCCGCGTCTTCGTCACCGGCCGTTATGCCGGCGTCCGGCCGATGCTCGGCCAGAGCCCCCATGCCGTCTATCGGGTGATCGAGGATACCTATGGCACAAGGGTCGCCCGCATCGCGCAGGTGGTGCGGGCCTGCACCTGCCCCGATCCTGCCGCTCCGCTTCTGGGCCTGTCAGCGCGGGACCCGGTGCTGAACATCCGCGCCCGCCTTTATGATGAAGCCGACGGCCTGATCGAGGTGTCCGACGCCTATTACGACCCGGCGAAGTTCAGCGTCAGCACCGATGTGCGCCTGTCGTGACGTTCCTTTTCCCGGCAATACCGATGCGCGGCGGCACGGGCGCAGCCGTCCCGCCGCGTGCCGATCAGTCCAGCCCGCGCTCGGCAAGCCATTCGCGCATCATCGCGATCTCGGCTTCCTGCGCTTCGATCACCTCTTCGGCGAGCGCCCGGATTGCGGGGTCGGAACCGTATTCCAGCACCACGAGGGCCATATCAATGGCGCCCTGATGGTGCGGGATCATGCCGCGCACGAAATCCACATCGGCATCGCCTGTGAATTCGATGTCCATGTCGCGGTGCATCTGGTCATTGACCGCCATGAAGGCCGCGATGACCGGGTCGTCGCTGGTCGCGCCATGGCCAGCATGTGCCCCGTGGTCAGCATGTGCCCCATGTGCCCCGTGACCGCCATGGGCCCCGTGATTCATCTGCGCCTGTGCATAGCTCAACCCACCCACAACGAGGGCGGTGCCGATCACGAAAGCGGCGGAAAGTTTCATGTATTTCATGGTGGGTCTCCTCACTGAAGTCTTGCGTCGAAGCCGGCGGCTTCGAGCGCGGGCAGAAACTCCGCGCCGGGCTTGTCGGATTGCACGGTGAGCCTGCGCGCCGGCGGGTCGGCCTCCACACCCGCCGCGGGGTCCACGCTGTGGATCGCGCGGGTGACGCCGCGCACGCAGCCGCCGCAGGTCATGTTTTCGATATGAAATTGCACCAGAGCCTCCTTGGTTTCATCCGGTGCCACATCAGCTGGGGCTTCCCACCATGGGAAGGTCAAGGCCTTTTCCGCGTATTTCCTTGCAGCAGCGCTTTTTCATCACGAAGGCTTGACCTTCCCACCGTTGGAACCCCTACGTCTCCCTGCAAGTCTCCGCAAACGAACGTCAGGTATGCCATGAACGCCCCCGCCAAACCCGTCGCCACGCGCTCGCTGCCGATCGAGGGGATGCACTGCGCCTCTTGCGTGGGCCGGGTGGAGCGTGCCTTGCGCGCTGTCCCCGGAGTGGCCGAGGCCAATGTGAACCTTGCGACGGAACGAGCCGAGGTTCGGTTCGCATCCCCGGTAGAGGCCGATGCACTGGTCGAGGCGGTGCGCAATGCGGGCTTCGATGTGCCGCAAGCGCGGGTCGAGTTGCAGGTGGAGGGGATGACCTGCGCCTCTTGCGTCGGCCGGGTGGAGCGCGCGCTGCAAGCGGTGCCGGGAGTGGCAGAGGCCACCGTGAACCTCGCTACCGAACGCGCGACGATCACCGGCAGCGCCGGGACAGAGGCGCTGATCGCGGCTGTGGATCGCGCAGGCTACGACGCGCGCGAACGGCGCCCCGCTGCGACCGATGACGGCATGGCCGCCCGCCGCGACGCCGAGGCCACCGAGCTGCGCCGCGATCTTCTGATCGCGGGCGCGCTGACCCTGCCGGTCTTCGCGCTGGAGATGGGCTCGCACATGATCCCGCCGGTGCATCACCTGATCATGACAACCATCGGGATGCAGACAAGCTGGCTGATCCAGTTCGCACTGACCACGCTGGTCATGGCCTTTCCGGGTATCCGCTTCTATGCGCTGGGCTTTCCGGCGCTTGCGCGCGGCGCGCCCGACATGAACAGCCTCGTGGCCGTGGGAACGATGGCGGCGTTTCTCTACTCGCTGGTCGCCACCTTCGCGCCCGGGCTGCTGCCTGCGGGCACGGTCAATGTCTATTACGAACCCGCTGCCGTGATCGTGACGCTGATCCTGCTGGGCCGGTATCTGGAAGCCCGCGCCAAGGGCCGCACCTCGGCCGCGATCCAGCGGCTGATCGGGTTGCAGTCCAAGACCGCGCGGGTGCGCCGCGATGGCGCCAGCGCCGACATTCCGATGGCCGAAGTCCAACCCGGAGATGTGATCGAGGTCCGCCCGGGCGAGCGTGTGCCCGTCGATGGCGCATTGATCGAGGGCGAAAGCTATGTCGACGAATCCATGATCACCGGAGAACCGGTGCCGGTGGCCAAGGCCGAAGGCGCCACCGTGGTCGGCGGCACCGTGAACCAGACCGGCGCCTTCGCGTTCCGCGCAACGGCGGTGGGCGGCGACACGATGCTGGCGCAGATCATCCGCATGGTCGAGGCCGCGCAGGGTGCCAAGCTGCCGATTCAGGCGCTCGTGGACCGGGTGACCATGTGGTTCGTCCCTGCGGTGATCGCCGTGGCCGCGATGACCTTCGCGGTCTGGTTCAGCTTCGGCCCGGCCCCGGCGCTGACCTTCGGGCTGGTGAATGCGGTCGCCGTGCTGATCATCGCCTGCCCCTGCGCCATGGGGCTGGCCACGCCCACCTCGATCATGGTGGGCACGGGGCGCGGGGCGGAAACCGGCGTGCTCTTTCGCAAGGGAGAGGCGCTGCAACTGCTGAAAGAGGCGCGTGTCGTGGCCTTCGACAAGACCGGCACGCTGACCGAAGGCGCCCCTCGCCTCACCGATCTGGAGTTGGCAGAGGGCGTTGACCGCGACGCCGTGCTGGCGCAGGTCGCGGCGGTGGAGGCGAAATCAGAACACCCCATCGCGCGCGCCATAGTCGCGGCCGCCGAGGGCCTGCCCCTGCCCGAGGTGACCGGTTTCGAAAGCGTCACCGGCTTCGGCGTGCGCGCGCAGGCTGGCGCGGCGAGGGTCGAGATCGGCGCCGACCGCTACATGGCGCGCCTCGGCCTCGACGTGGCAGCCTTCGCCGATACTGCCGCGCGGTTGGGCGACGAGGGCAAGACCCCGCTTTACGCCGCCATCGACGGCGAACTCGCCGCGATCATTGCCGTGGCCGACCCGATCAAGGCGGAAACCCCTGCGGCCATCCGCGCCCTGCACGGCCTCGGGCTGAAGGTCGCGATGGTCAGCGGCGACAACCGCCGCACCGCCGAAGCCATCGCCCGGCAGCTCGGCATCGACGAGGTGGTGGCCGAGGTGCTGCCCGAGGGCAAGGTCGATGCCATGCGCGACCTGAAGGCGGCGCATGGCCGGCTCGCCTTCGTCGGCGACGGGATCAACGACGCGCCCGCGCTGGCCGAGGCCGATGTGGGCATCGCCATCGGCACTGGCACCGATGTGGCGATCGAAGCCGCCGAAGTGGTGCTCATGTCGGGTTCGCTGCGCGGCGTGCCGAACGCCATCGCGCTCTCGAAAGCCACGATCCGCAACATCCGGCAGAACCTGTTCTGGGCCTTCGCCTACAACACCGCGCTGATCCCGGTGGCGGCCGGTGTTCTGTGGCCGGCCTTCGGGATCCTGCTGTCGCCGATCTTCGCCGCCGGCGCCATGGCGCTGTCCTCGGTCTTCGTGCTGGGCAATGCGCTGCGGCTGCGCCGCTGGACCCCGCCCATGAAGGAGGCGCAAGCATGACGACCGGAGCCATGAATATCGGCGATGCCGCCCGCGCATCGGGCGTATCGGCCAAGATGATCCGCTATTACGAGGATACCGCCCTGATCCCGCCCGCCGCCCGCACCGCCGCCGGATACCGGGTCTATTCGGATCAGGACATCCACATGCTGCGCTTCATTCGCCGCGCCCGCGATCTGGGCTTCAGCGTCGAGGGGATCCGCGAGTTGCTGGGCCTCTGGCGCGACCGCGACCGCCACAGCGCAGACGTCAAGCGCCTCGCGCTGGCTCATGTCGCAGAGTTGCGCCAGAAAATCCGGGAACTGGAGGATATGGCCTCGACGCTGGAGACACTGGCGGCAAGCTGCCACGGCAACGACCGGCCCGACTGCCCGATTCTGTCGGAACTGGAAGCCCCGGCGGCGCCCCCCACCACCCCCCCGCATGTGCGCTCGGGCAAACGGCCGGGCGCCGTTCTCAAACGCAAGGCCGGGTAGGGGGCCACCTCAGTCTGCATCTTCGGCGATCTGCACGAAGGATGACAGCGCCACAGTGGGTGTCAGCGCGGCACGCCTTCGTCGCGCGGCCAGGTGTCGCCGATGCGATAACCCTCGGGCCACGGGTCTTCGGGGTCGAGCATGTGCTGATGCGTGCCGGTGATCCACGTCCGGCCGCTGATTTCGGGAATGATCGCCGGCACACCCCCGATGTCGCACGCCCCGACGATGCGTCCGTCAAAGCGGCTGTCGATGATCGACCGGCACGACAGGCTGTCCCCCACACCCATGCGCCCGCGCGCGGCCAGAACCGCAAGCCGCGCCGAAACGCAGGTGCCGGTCGGTGAGCGGTCGATCTTGCCGGGCTTGATCGCAACGGCATGGCGGGTCTCGCCGCCCTCGACCGGAGTGGTGAAACCGCAAAAGCTGATATGACGCCATTCGGGGTTGGTGGGGTGGGTGAAGCCCAGTTGCTCGGTCGCGGCATCGGTGATCCGCACGCCCAGCCCGGCCAGATCGGCGGCTTCATCGGGGCGCAGGGCAAAGCCGAGCGCCGGCGCATCGACCAGCACGAAACTGTCGCCGCCAAATGCCGTGTCGACCCGCAAACTGCCCAGCCCCGCAACCTCCAGCATCGCGTCCAGATACTGCGCAAAGGCGGGCAGGTTCTGGACGCTGACCCTTGTCACCTTGCCGTCGCTACATTCTGCCCGCACCCGCACCAGCCCGCCGGGGGCCTCCAGCGTCAGTTCCGTGACCGGCTCCACCATCGGCACGATCCCGGTTTCCAGAAGCACCGTGGCGACACAGATCGAATTCGAGCCCGACATCGGCGGCGTGTCCTCGGGCTCCATGATGATCCAGCCCATGGCCGCGTCGGGGTGCTTGGGCGGGACCAGAAGGTTGACATGCCGGAACACGCCGCCGCGCGGCTCGTTCAGCATGAAGTTGCGCAAGCTGCCATCCTGCGCGATCCAGTTGCGCTGCGCCCAGAGCGTTTCTCCAGGCGGCGGGGCGACCCCGCCGACGATCACGTCACCCACCTCACCCTCGGCATGGGCCGAGACCACATGGATGCACCTGCGGCTGCGCATGTCAGATATCCTTCATCAGCCGCAGCGCGTCGTGGATGGCCGCGTGGGTGTTGCGGGCGCTCACCGCATCGCCGATGCGATAGAGACGGAACCCGCCCTCGGGGTTGCGGGTCATGGCCTGCGGGCGCCCTTCGCTCAGCGCCGCGTGATCCACCGCGCCGCCGTTCACCGACAGGGGCCTGAGGTCGAAATACAGATCATCCAGCGGCAGCGTGCCATAATTCACCACGACCTGATCATAATGCTGTTGCTGTGTGAAATCACTGTAATCAGTGCCGACCTTGGCGCGCAGGCGGTTGCCGTCGCGCGCCACGCCCAGCAGGCGGCGGGTGACGGTGAAGGTGACGGCCTTGTCCTGCAGCGCGCGCATGTAGGGGACCAGGTTCATGCCCATGATCTCGGGGGCGAAGCTGCGGTCGGGGGTCATCACCTCGACCTGCGCGCCTGCATTGGCCGCGACTTCGGCGGCCATCAAGCCGGGATGGTCGCCCGCCTCGTCATAGACCAGCACGTTCGCGGCGGGTTTCACGTCGCCCGCGATGATGTCCCAGGCGCTGACGACATGGGGGTTTTCGGCCCCGCTTTCAAACAGCTCCGTATTGGGCAGCCCGCCGGTGGCGATGATCACCACATCGGGGTCCAGCGCGGTCACGTCCCCGGCCTCGGCGAAAGTGTTGAAATGGAAGGCCACATCGCGCGCGGCGCATTGGGCCATGCGCCAGTCGATGATGCCCATCATCTCGCGCCGCCGCGGGTTCTGGGCCGTGAGCCGCACCTGCCCGCCGGGGTCGGGCTGGGCCTCGAACACGGTGACCGCGTGGCCACGTTCGGCAGCCACCCGCGCGGCCTCCAGCCCGCCGGGACCGGCGCCGACCACCACCACCCGTCTGCGCTTGGTCGCGGGCGCGATCACATGCGGCAGGGTCAGTTCGCGCCCTGTGGCGGCGTTGTGGATGCACAGCGCCTCGCCGGCCTGATAGATGCGGTCCAGGCAATAGGTCGCGCCGACGCAGGGGCGGATGTCGTCCTCGCGCCCTTCCACGATCTTGCGCACGATATGCGGGTCGGCCATATGCGCGCGGGTCATGCCGACCATGTCCAGCAGGCCCGCGGCCACGGCATGGCGCGCGGTGGCCACGTCCGGAATACGCGCGGCGTGGAAGGTCGGCATGCCGGTCGCCGCGCGCACCGCACCCGCGAAATCCAGATGCGGGGCCGAGGCCATCCCCTGCACGGGGATCACATCGGTCATCGCCGGGTCGGTATGGATGCGTCCGCGAATGACATTCAGGAAATCCACCATCCCGCAGGCGGCAAGGCGCTTTGAAATCTCCAGCCCTTCGGCCGCGTCAATGCCCCCCTTCGCCGCCTCATCCGCCGTATAGCGCACGCCCACAATGAACCCGTCGCCCACCCGCACGCGGATGGCGCGCAGCGTGTCCATCAGCAGCTTCATCCGCGTGTCCAGGCTCTCGCCGCCATAAGGGCCGTCCAGATCGTTGGTCAGCGGCGACCAGAACTGATCGAGCAGATGGCCATAGACCTGCAACTCCACCCCGTCCATGCCGCCCGCCTCCATCCGCTCGGCGGCATCCGCGAAATCGCTGATGATCCGCTCGATATCCCAATCCTCGGCCAGCTTCGGAAAGGCCCGATGCGCAGGCTCGCGGTGCCGGCTGGACGAGAGCGAAGGCAGCCAGTCGCCCTTGTTCCACCCCGTGCGCCGCCCCAGATGCGACAGCTGGATCATCACCGCGCAGCCGTGGTCATGGCAGGCATCACTCAGCGCGCGGATATGGGGGACCACCTCGTCCTTCCAGGCCAGCACGTTGTTGAACGCGGGCGGGCTGTCGCGCGAGACCGAGGCCGATCCGGCCGTCATGGCCAGCGCCACGCCCGCCTTGGCGCGTTCGGCGTGATAGGCGACATAGCGCGCCTTGGGCATCCCGTCCTCGGGGTAGGCGGGCTCATGCGCGGTGGTCATGATCCGATTGCGCAGGGTCAGGTGCTTCAACTTGTAGGGCTGGAGCAGCGGATCGTTCGACATGGTCCCCTCGATACCAGGACAGCGCGCGGGCCTAGCCGACAAAGCGGTTTCAGGCGCTGCACAAGGCCCACACTGCCAGTCTCCGAGCCTGTTTCATAGCGGCGATTACCGCAGATGTCGCGGGGCGCGCGCAGCCGAAACGGCACGGCCCGGGCCACCCGCCTGCAGCGGCGGCGCGTCTGAGGCGTGATCGCGTTACGCCGGGGCGACGCCGAAGCGTCAGATCACCAATTCTTCCAGAAGCGTCGCCAACTGGGCGCCATGCATGTCCCGGTCACCCCGGCTGCCCTGCACCACAGGGCGCGGCATGGAGAATTTGACCACATGCAGATCAGCGATGTCGAAGCGGCGCAGAACGCCCGGTTCGACGCCGAAAAGGGCTGCCACGGCATCGTTTCGCAGTGCCGGCACCACCCGCCCGAAAGCCTCGGGCGTGCCGCAGAAAACATCGATCGTCACCTGAAACGGCCCTGCATTCTTGGCGGTGACCTTGCGCACGATGTCACGCAACACGGGCATCGGGGCCGACCTCGCTGATCTGGACGCGGAAGGCCTCCATCGGGCTGTCCAGCGCCATGACATGGTTGAGCGCGAATTCGAAAACCGCGCCGCGGCTCGTCTGCGCCGGCGAGTAGGGAAAGGCGAAGGTGGGCAAGGGTTCGTCCTCGGTCAACGGCATGTGCAGCATGTAGGGATTGGCCAGACGCCCGATTTCATCGGCCAGATCCTGCGTCTGCGCGGTGATCAGGCACAGCGCGCCAACCTCGGCCGGCTGGCTGGCGCGGGTCTCCAGCGCGCCCAGCGCCGCATTCACTCCGATCAGACGTATCTCGATACTGAAATCGGCGGGCGCCAGGCCAAGCTGGCCGGACACCCGTTCACCGAGCGTTGCCACCAGCTTGTCGGCCCAGGACTGCGCATTGGCCACATAACGGGCTTCGCGCAGGATGGCGAGCAGCATGGTCTGATAGCCGGCAAGCCGCGCCCCCTCCAGCTTGACACTATAGGGGCCGGGCACCCATTCGGAGCCCTCCACCCGCACCCGGCGCGCGTCGAGCGCATGATAGCGGGCGCGGGTCACATCCAGATGGCCGCCGGGCTCGAACAGGCGGAACGGGTCGCTGTTTTCATAGAGCATGTGCGCCGAAACCGTGTGCGGGGTGCAGGCAGCCTCGGGCGCCATCGGTTCGACCTCGAACCCCGTCTGGTCGAAGGTGACGCGGATGACACCGCTGCCGGGATGGGTGGAGCACAGCGCGCCGCATTCGGCGATCTTGGCGCCATGCCAACAGGCGCCGGGATGCTCGCCGCGCGCCAGCGGCAGGGCGGCGATGATGGCCGTATCGGTCGTGCGCCCCGCGATGATGATATCGGCACCGGTTTCCAGCGCGGCCTGCACCTGCTCGGCCCCGGCCAGCGCCACGATATGCGCCATGGCACGCAGGCGCTCCGCATCGATCTCGGGCGCGGGCGACAGGGGCGAGACCCGGCCAGCCGCCAGACGGTCGGCCACGGCCTCTGCCGACTGTCCCGAATAAAGCCGCGTCACGCGCACCTGTTGGCCCAGTTCGGCCGCCAGTTCGGCCGTGATGTCATACATCCAGTCAACCGCGCTGTCGGTGCCACTGGTCCCGGCGGTGCCGATGATCAGCGGCACGCCCAGCCTTGCGCGGGCCAGCATCAGGGCCCGCCATTCGGCCTTGCAGACTGCGCGAGAATATTTCGACAGTCCGGTGCCCAGCGAATGCGGCCCGCTGTCGGTGGAGCCCCCGTCGATGGCGATCGCGTCGCAGCCCTGCGCCACGCCGCGGTCAAGCGCGGCCTGCGAAAAGCCGAGCCCCAAAACGCCCGAAGGCACAAGGATTGTGGTTGTCATGGTCCCTCCGGCAACGCTCCATACCAGCCCGACCGGCCCGGCGGCAATGGGTTGACAAGCGCCGACGCTCCCCGGACAGTTCGGCGCTACGCGTGCTCTCGCCGTTGCAAGGACGGTGCGGCAACATAAAGCGCGAGAACAAGAGAAAAACTCCAGGGGAGGAGATACAAGATGAGCTTCAGAACAACGATTGCGGCGGGTGTCGCCGCGGCGATGGCGCTTGGCATGGGAACGGCCGCTGCGGCCAATGACTACCCCACCGGCACGATCAACTGGGTCATCCCCTTCGGCGCGGGCGGCGGGTCCGACCGGCTGTCGCGGATGTTCGCCTCCGAGGCCGAACGCCATTTCGGCGGTGCCTCGCTGAACGTGGAAAACCATCCCGGCGCGGGCGCGGTGACCGGCTGGCAGCACGTGCTGAACCAGCCCGCCGACGGCTACACCGTTTTCAACGCGACGCCGACCCCGATCATCACCCTGCTGAGCGAGGAAGACGCGCCCATCGATCCCGGCGACATCGAGATCCTGGGGTATCTTGCGGCCTTCGCCTCGGTCCTCGTGGTGCGCGAGGACGAGTTCCCGGATTGGGACAGCTTCGTCGCGGCGCTGCAAGAGCGGCCGATCACGATCGGCGGCACCAATGCGCTGCTGCTGGGCGCGGCCAACGTGATTGATCAGGCCGGGGCCGAGGCGATCTATGTGCCCTATGGCAGCACCGGCGAATCGGTTACCGATTTTCTGGGGGGCCATATAGATGTGGCGGCGGTGACCGAATCCACCGCGCTGACCATCGTGCCGGAAAATGGCATCGCGCTGATGAACACTTCCAGCATCGCGCTGCCCGATGACGTGAACGAGGCGCTGGGCAACCCGCCCATGGCCACGGATCTGGGCTTTTCGGGCCTCGCGTTCCCGCGCTGGGTCGGCATGCATCCCGACACGCCCGAGGATGTGATGGCCCGCTTCGCCGAGATGTTCGAGGCCGCGGCGACCGACCCCGAGGTGCAGGCGGCATTCGAGGCCGCCGGCGAGCCGATCATCTTCCTCGACCGCGCCGCCGCGGCCGCGGATTACGAGGCGATGGTCAGAACGATGCGCAACGCCATCGGTCTCTTGCAATAACGCACGCTGCGGGCGGCGGCCCCGGGCCGTCGCCCCTGCGGCTGATCGACGGGGGCGGGCATGAGCAACTGGTGGCGCAGCAATCAGGCTATCGGTCTCTATCTTGTGCTGATCATCGGCGCGCTCTTTGCCTATATCTGGTTCCAGCCCTGGACACACCGGATCATGCGCGACGGCTTTCTGCTGGGCATGATGCCGATGATGGGGCTGGGGCTGATGCTGCTCTGTGCCGCGGCGATGCTGGCCGATCCGTTGCGCCGGGAAACGCCGGAGCCTTTGCAGGATGCACGGCCGAGCGACGCATGGCTGCCGGTTGTGATGCTCGGGGGCGTCGCGCTCTGCTTCTGGGCGATGGCGCGACTGGGCTTCGTGCTGGCGGCCCCGCCCTTCCTGCTGGCCTTCATGCTGTGGTTCGGGCTGCGCCCCGTCCGGCTGGCCATCCTGCTGGCGATCGTCGTTCCGGCCGTCGTCTTCGCCTTCTTCACCACGCTTGGCGTGCGTCTGCCCCGCGGTGTGCTGGCGGGGTTTTTCTGATCTTCGAACCGCGGGGCGCTGCACATGCAGATCGAGGCCTTCTACGACGCGCTGGCGCTGGTCTTTACCGTCCAGACGATGTTCTGGCTGCTGATTGGGGTGTTTCTGGGCGTGGGGCTGGGGGCCATTCCGGGGCTGACGGCCTCGACCGGGATCGCGCTGATGCTGCCCCTGAGCTTCACGCTGGACATTACCGGCGCGCTGGGGCTCTTGATCGGGCTCTACAAGGGGGCGGTGTTCGGTGGCTCGATCTCGGCCATAAGCTTCGCCACACCGGGCGCGCCGGACAGCGCGGCCACGGTCTATGACGGCTACAAACTGACGAAAAAGGGCAAGGGGCGCAAGGCGATCCTGACCGCGCTCTATTCCTCGGTCACCGCCGATACGGCCAGCGATATCGTTGTGATCCTCGTGGCGCCGACCATCGCGCTTCTGGCGCTGCAATTCGGCCCGACTGAACGTCTCTGGCTGATGGTGGTGGCGATCACCCTTCTGGGCACGCTGTCCGGGCGTCATCTGGCCAAGGGGATGCTCAGTGCCGGGATCGGGCTCTTTCTGGGCACGATCGGCGCCGACCCGGTCAGTAACGTGGCGCGCAACACCTTCGGACAGGACTGGCTGCGCGACGGCATCCATCTGGTGCCGCTCGTCATCGGCATCTTCGCCATGAGCCAGATGCTGGATCAGGGGCTGGAGTTGCTGCGCAAGACCCGGAAAGGCCAGCAGGTGGAAAAATCCACCAAGGACCTCTTCGGCAAGTCATCCGAGGGGCTGACATTCCGCGAATACCTTTCGTGCTGGCGCGAGATGGGCATCGGCATCGGGGTCGGCACCTTTGTCGGCGCGCTGCCGGGCCTTGGGGCCACGGTGGCTGCGTTCATGTCCTATGGCATCGCCAAACAGGCCTTCCCGGAAAAGAAGATCGGCGAAGGCTCGATCCACGGCATCGCCGCCGCCGAGGCCGGCAACAACGCCACCGTCGGCCCGACGCTGGTGCCGCTTCTGGCCTTCGGCATCCCCGGCAGCGCGACGGCGGCGCTGATCGGCGCGGCGCTGATCCTGCAGGGCATCACCCCCTCGCCGCGGATGTTCTCGCTCCATGCCGAGGTGATCTATGCGCTGTTCATCATTCTGATCCTCGGCAATTTCGCCAATCTCGGGATCGGGCGGATGTTCGCCTTCGTCTATGCGCGGCTGGGACAGGTGCCGGGCGAGGTGCTGGTGCCGATCATCATGGTCATGGCGGTCATCGGCGCCTTTGCCGCGCGCGGCGATCCGGCGGATGTCTACATGATGCTGGGGCTGGGCTTTCTCGGTTTCCTGATGCGCCGCGTCGGCATCCCCGAGGCGCCGCTGGTCATCACCTTCCTGATCGCGCCTCTGCTGGAAGAGAACCTGCGCCGCGCGCTGCTGATCAACCGCGGCGACTGGGGCGGCGCGCTCTTTGGCTCGGCGCTGGGCATCGGGCTCGCGGGCTTCGCCGTGCTTGTTCTGGTGATCACCTTCCGGATGAACGTCGGCAATCGCCTGGCGCAGATCGGTCACGAAGAGGACAAGAACGGCAAATGACCGAACGACCGCCGCGCGCCGGCGGCGCGCGGCACGGCCCAACGGGACGCCGCCCCCGGCAGGGGGCAAGGACGGGCGGGAGGAGCCCCTGCCCCCTTACCCTTCCCTCTGCCCTCGGCTCCCTGCCCTCGGCCGTCTTCGCGCGCCACCCGTGCGGCGGCTGCCCGCCGCCGGTCAGCCGGGAGGCCCGCGCCCGCGGCTCAGTCCGGGGTCAGCATGTAGCCCTCGCCGCGCACCGTCTGCAGATAGCGGGGCTGCTTCGGATCATCCTCGATCTTGCGCCGCAACCGGGTGATCTGCACATCGACCGCCCGCTCCTGGGCCTGGGCGCCGCCCATGCCCCGCGGATGGCCGCGGTCACGCTCCAGATCCTCGACCAGTTCCTCGCGGCTCACCGCCGCCCCCGGCCTTGCGGCGAAGATACGCATCAGCGCCGCCTCGGTCGCGGTCAGGCGCACCGGATCGCTGCCGCGCCACATCTCGCCGCGTTCCAGATCATAGCGCACCGATCCGAGGTGGATGAGCTTCGGCAGGCCCGTCTCCTGCTCCGGCGGCACCCGTCGAAGGATCGCGTTGATCCGCAGCAACAACTCGCGCGGTTCGAACGGCTTGGGCAGGTAATCGTCTGCCCCCGCCTCCAGCCCGATGATCCGGTCGCTGGTCTCGCCACGGGCGGTCAGCAGCAGGATCGGCGTGTCCATCCGTGCGCGCAGGGCGCGCGTCAGGCTCAGCCCGTCTTCCCCCGGCATCATCACATCCAGCACGATCAGGTCGAACTCCAGCCCCTCCAGCAGGCGCCGGGCATGGGAGGCATCCCGCGCCGCACTGACCCAGAAGCCGCGCGCCTTGAGAAACCGCTGCAAGAGGGTGCGAATGCGCTCGTCGTCATCCACCACCAGCAGGTGGGCCACCTGATCGTCGCTCATGCCCTCCTCATGTGCATTCGAGCCCGCGCCTCCGCTCCTGTCATCGCCTTGCCGCCGTCCTGTCGCCGCCGTCCTGTCGCCGCCGTCCTGTCGCCGCCGTCTTCTCACCGCCGTGCAGCCGTCTCGTTGCCGCGGCCGGTCAGCCGCGCGTATCCTTCAGCGCAAGATATTGCTGGCGGCTTTCGCTGTCCATCATCGCCTCCAGCACCTGCCAGAAGCCGGCCACCGCCTGGGGTCCGGCGGCGCGATAGGCCGCCCGCATCCGGGCGCGTTGCGCCTCCGACAGGGCGCGTTCCAGTTCCTGCCCCTTCGGCGTCAGGTACAGGTGCCGCTCGCGCCGGTCACGGCTGCCGATCCGGCTTTCCACCAGCCCGTCCTCGATCAGGCTGCGCAGCACCCGGTTGAGCGATTGTTTCGTCACCCCGAGGATGGCGAGCAGGTTGGTCACGGTCGTGCCCGGCATGCGGTTGATGAAATGCAGCGCCCGGTGATGGGCGCGCCCGTAATCCATCTTCGCCAATATGCGATCGGGATCTGCAGTAAATCCGCGATAGGCGAAGAACATCGCCTCGATTCCCCGGCGCAACTGATCGTCGGTCAGAAACAGCAGGCTTTCGCCGCCGCCGCCCGGTCCGGTCCCGCCCTCGGCCATGATGTCACTCCTTCGTTGATCGCATCCGATTTTATGTCAGCCTTGTTGACTTTCCAAGAATCAATTGTTAGCCCTACCGGGAATTTGCGCAATATTATGTCCACATCGGACCTGATCGGCGCAAGATTACGCAATTCGGACTGTGGAGGGCAGTATGGCCGGGGCCTATGACGACCGTGACGGAATGATCTGGATGGACGGCAATCTCGTGCCGTGGCGCGAGGCGAATGTCCATATCCTGACCCATGCGCTGCATTACGCCTCCTCCGTCTTCGAGGGAGAGCGCGCCTATGGCGGGCGCATCTTCAAGGGAACGGAACATTCCGAGCGCCTGCGCGCCTCGGCCCGGATGATCGATTTCGAGATCCCCTGGACGGTGGAGGAAATCGACGCCGCCAAGGCGCAGGTCCTCGCCGCCAACGGCTTTTCCGACGCCTATGTCCGCGCTGTCGCATGGCGCGGCGCCGGCGAGGATATGGGCGTCGCATCGGCCCGCAACCCGGTGCGGCTGGCCATCGCCGCATGGGAATGGGGCGCCTATTACGGCGACGCCAAGATGAAAGGCGCGAAACTCGACATCGCGCAATGGCGCCGCCCCGCGCCGGAATGCGCCCCCTGTCAGGCCAAGGCCGCCGGGCTTTACATGATCTGCACCATGGCCAAACACACGGCCGAGGCGAAGGGTTGTTCGGATGCGATGATGTTCGACTACCGCGGCTATGTGGCCGAGGCGACGGGCGCCAACATCTTCTTCGTCAGGGAGGGCAAGGTCCACACCCCCACGCCCGACTGCTTTCTCAACGGAATCACCCGCCAGACCGTGATCGGCATGCTCAAGGAGCGTCAGGTCGAGGTGATCGAGCGCCACATCATGCCGGACGAACTGGAAGGCTTTGAGCAATGCTGGCTCACCGGCACGGCGGCCGAGGTCACGCCGGTCGGGCAGATCGGCGATTACAATTTCGAGGTCGGCGCGCTGACCCGAACCATCGCCGAAGATTACGAAAAACGCGTGCGCGCCTGATCGCAGCCCATCGTGCTCCCGCCCCGCCGTCGCCGCATTGGGATGCGGCCGGGGCCGGGGCGGGCAAAGCGACACGCGGAGTTGTGGCGCGCGCAGGGGCAGCGCTGGTCTCGCGCCCGGGCGGCAAGGCACCGGGCTGCGGCCATCATCGCCACTTCAGCGCGCCAGCCTTCTGCCGGTCGCTCCTGCCGCCATGCGCCGCAGCCGCGGGGCCTTGTGCCCCGCCTCGGGTCAGGCCATGCGCCCGCGGGCGATCCGCATGAACTGCACCACGCGGGACCCGGCGGCCGGCTGCGCGTGCCGCTCCTGCAACATCAAGCTCGTCCGGCGCGGCAACCGCGCGCGCGCCAAAGCCAGATACTGCGCGGCCCGCGACGGGGTTTCGCGGCGGAATCGGTCGGTGATGTGCGGTTTCATGGGCTCCTCCTGTTGTCGCGTCGATGCACGTCATCAGGGCGGCCGGGCCGCCGGGCGGCACGTCGCCCCTGTCCGACATATGGGGCCGCGCCCCGCCCGTGTGAACCCGCTCTTCTGAACCCGTCCGCGTGAACCGTCCGCGCCGGGCGGGCCGGGCGGGCCGGGCGGGCCTTCGCTTTCAAGCACAA
>SKUV01000187.1 GCA_007129775.1 Paracoccaceae bacterium
AGGTATTTCTCGATCGCGCCGATGGTCACCGTGCCGTGGCCCGACATCTCGATCACGCAATTGCCCTCGCACAGGCGGTCCTGCGGGCAGATGCGGCCGCAGATTTCGGGGAAGGTGTTGGTCGCCTGGCTGATCTCGTAGGCTTCCTGAAGCCGGCCTTCGGCGGTCAGCATCAGCCAGTCGGGGATGTTGTTGTGCAGCGGGCAATGGGACTGGCAATAGGGCACGCCGCACTGGCTGCAGCGTCCGGCCTGTTCGGCGGCCTTGTCGGCGGCATAGTCGCGATAGATTTCGCCGAAATCCTCGGTCCGCAGATCGGGGGGGCGCTTTTCCGGCGTCTCCTTGTCGACGTTGACGAAGCGGAGCATGCGTTGCTGGGCCATGTCGGAAATCCTCGGGTGATTTCGGGTGACATACCCCCGATCGGCCGGAAAGAAAAGTCACTTTATCTGACCTAAACTGAGGTATTTCCGGCTTCGGGGCGCTGGGGGCGAGGATTTGAGCCGAAAAAAGGTAAATCATGCTGATATAAAACAGCCCTTTCCATCCCTGAACGGGGCGGTAAGGTGCCGGCGCGCAGACCAAAGGGCCAAAATGACTTTCTTCAACCTTTTCCTTCTGGCGGTGATTCAGGGGGTGACGGAGTTCCTGCCCGTTTCCTCGTCGGGCCACCTGATCCTGCTGCCTGCGCTGACCTCGCTGGAGGATCAGGGACTGGTGATCGACGTGGCGGTGCATGTGGGCACGCTATTCGCCGTCATCTTCTATTTCCGGCGCGACGTGGCGCTGGGGCTGAGCGGAGTGCCGGACCTGCTGCGCTGGAAGATCGACAATCAGGGCGCGTGGCTGGCGCTTTGCCTCGTGATCGCGACGATACCGGTGGTGATCGTGGGGTTCATCCTCAAGATCACCGGCGCGATGGAGGCGATGCGCTCCATCGCCGTGATCGGCTGGATGATGATCATCTTCGGCATCATTCTCTATATCGCCGATCGCAACGGCAAGAGCCACAAGGTCACCGAGAACTGGAGTTTGCGCGACGCGCTGATCCTCGGGCTGTGGCAGGCGGTGTCGCTGATCCCGGGCACCTCGCGCTCGGGGGCGTGCATCACGGGGGCGCGGGCGCTGGGCTATGCGCGCCACGACGCGGCGCGGATCGCGATGCTGATGTCCATTCCCACGATCATCGCCAGCGGCACGCTGATAGGGATCGACGTGGTCGGCAGCATGGACACGCAGGCGATGCGCGACGGCGCGATTGCGGCGGTGTTTTCCTTCTTCGCGGCGCTGGCCGCGTTGGTCTTCATGATGAAGCTTTTGCGCACCGTCAGCTTCACCCCTTATGTGATCTATCGGCTGGGGCTCGGCTCGGTGCTGCTCTGGGTGGCCTATACCTGAAAAGGCGGCCGGGATGCGATGAAGGAACATCCCGGCCAGTCTGCACCACAAGAGTGAGGGAGGAGGGAGAGGGCTGGCGGCTTACCAGTCCTCGGGGCCCTTGCCGGCGAACTGGCTGACAAGGAAATCGATGAAGGCGCGCACCTTGGGCTGGGTGAACCGGCCCGGCGGATAGACCGCATAGATGCCGTGCACCTCTTTCGGCAGGTCCGGGATGGCATCCATGATCAGCCCGTCGCGCATTGCTTCGGAATAGAGAAAGCTGGGCAGATAGGCGATGCCGAGGCCCGCGATGGCCGCGTTCAGCAGCGACTGGCCGTCGTTCACTGTCAGCCAGCCGGCGCTGCGCACCTGACGCTTTTCGCCCGACGGCGCGGTGATGCGCCAGACGCTGCCGGCGGATTGGTTCGAGTAATGCAGCAGCTTGTGTTCGTTCAGATCGTCGATGCGCTGGGGGTGGCCGTATTTCTGGAAATAGGAGGGCGCGCCGATCATCCGCTGCGTGGTTTCGCTGATCTTGCGGGCGCGCAGGCTGCTGTCTTCCAGTTCGCCGATGCGCACGGCCATGTCGAAACCTTCCGAGATCAGTTCCACATAGCGGTTGCCCAGCACCATGTTCACCGTGATGTCGGGATATTCCTGCAGAAACTTGCCCAGCACGGGCGAGAGCAGATTGACGCCGAAATCCGTCGCGACCGAGATGCGCAGCACGCCCGAGGGCGCGCTCTGCATCGAGGTGACCAGCGCATCGGCCTCGCCCGCGTCGTTGAGCACGCGGCGCGCGCGGTCGTAATAGGCAAGGCCGATCTCGGTGGGGCTGACGCGGCGGGTGGTCCGGTTCAGCAGACGCGCCCCCAGCCGGGATTCCAGCGCCGACACATGTTTGGACACGGCGGACTTGGAGATGCCGAGCTTGCGCGCGGCATCGGTGAAGCCGCCCTGGTCAACGACCATCGCGAAAGCTTCCATCTCGGTCAGTCGGTCCATAATTCACCTGCTCGGACAAATTGCGTTGCCCTGACCATTTTGCGCTGAAATCGGGCGAGATTGCGGAGACCGGCAGACAATATCGGGGTTTTGTGGGGGAGTGTTCCGGGCGCGGAAACGGATTATCCAGAATGCAAAGGCGTTTCGGGGCCGCCCGGCACGCCCGCGGCCGCGGTTTTGATGCGGGCAGGCCGGGGTTTGGCAGGCGATTGCGGCGGTTTCGGGGCGCAGCCCGGCGCGGGGCGTG
>SKUV01000029.1 GCA_007129775.1 Paracoccaceae bacterium
CGTAAGCGCGACGGCGTGGCCCTATGCGGCGCGGCTTGACAGCTGGGCGTAGCGCCAGGGCATGAGGTCTTCGATGCCGCTTTGCGGGTGGCCGTCGAGGATGGCGCGCAGGGTGGCGGCGAGATAGTCGACCGGGTTCACGCCAGACATCTTGCAGGTGGCGACGAGCGACGCGAGCATGGCCCAGTTCTCGGCACCGATCTCGTTTCCGGCGAAGAGCGCATTCTTCCTTGTCAGCGCGATCGGACGGATCTGGTTTTCGACCGGGTTGGTGTCGAGCTCCAGCGTGCCGTCTACCAGGAAGCGGATCAGGCCGGGCCAGTGTGCGAGGGTATAGCGGATGTCCTCGGCGAGCAGGGATTTCTGCGGGATACGGGAGAGTTGGATCTCCAGCCACGGCTTGAGCGCGGCGATGATCGGCGCTGCTTGTTCGCGCCGGGTGGCGAAGCGGTCGGCGGGCGCCTTGCCACGCACGGTCTTCTCCATCTGATACAGCAGCGCGATCTGGCGCAACATCTCTTCGGCGATAGGCGAGCCCTCGTTCTCAAGCCGCTTCACGAAGCGCCGGCGGACATGGGTCCAGCAGTAGACCAACTGCCACGGGCCGGTGTCGCGCGTGATCTCGGTCAGCGCGTTGTAGGATTGATAGGCGTCGCATTGCAGGAACCGGCCGTGATATCCGGCGAGGAACTTCAGCGGATGTTCTTTGCCCCGACCAGGCGTGTAGTGGAACAGAACAATGGGCGGGCCTGCGCCGCCATGGCCACGATCATCAGACACCACGGCCCAGAAGTAACCGCTCTTCGTGGCCTTTCGGCCCGGGTCCAGCACCGGTGCGCGGGTTTCATCCACGAAGATGCGATCGGCGCCGCGCAGATGAGCCTTCATGTGATGGATGATCGGCATGAGGTGGAAACAGGCGCGGCCGACCCAGTTGCCCAGTGTCCCACGGTCGAGGTCGATCCCCTGCCGCTTGAAGATCTCGGCCTGGCGATAGAACGGAAGGTGGTCGCCAAATTTCGAGACAATGATCCAGGCGATGAACAGTTCCGTGGGCAGGCCGCCGGGCACGACATGCTCGGGCGCGTGCGCTTGCGCCACGGCCTGCGCGCAGCGGCGGCAGGCGTATTTGGGCCGCCGCGTGACCAGCACCCGGAACTGGGCGGGGATCACGTCCAGACGCTCGGACATGTCCTCTCCGATCTTCGCCATCTCGCCACAGCCGCAGGGGCAGAGCGTGCTGGCAGGCTCGATCACCCGCTCGACCCGGGGCAGATGTGCCGGCAGATGCCCGCGGTTGCGCCTGGGCTTGCGCGGCGCCTCACCGCGCGCCCGTTGCATCGCCGCTTCGGCTTTCTCCTGCGCGGCCGCGAGCACGCCCTGGGCCAGCTCGGCATCCTCCAGCGGCAGGTTGAACTGATCGGGCGACAGCTTCTCGGAGCGTTTGCCAAACCTCTCGCGCTGCGATGTGCGCAGGATATCTTCCAGCCGACGATTGGCTTCCTGCACCTCGGCCAGCGCCGCCTCCACCTCGATCAGGCGGGCTTTCAAAAGGGCGTTTTCCTGGGCGAAAGCGGCGGCATCCATGAGCCAAAGTGAATCACGAAGCACCCGTTCTGACCAGTAAAAACAGGAGTTTCCTGCGCCTTTCGGCGATCACCCCGCCGCCAGCGGACGCCGCGCGCGTTCCGGCCGGACCAGCCGCCAGTCCAACCCTTCGAACAACGCCGCCATCTGGGCGGGGGACATCCGCATTACCCCGTCCTGCACCTGCGGCCAGACGAACTTGCCGCCTTCGAGGCGCTTGTGCACCAGCACCATGCCAGTCTGATCCCAGATCAGCAGCTTGATCCTGTCGGCGCGTTTTGCCCGGAAGACGAAAGCGGCTCCGCAGAACGGATCAAGCCCGAACATCTCCTGCACCGCCAACGCCAGCCCGTCGATACCCTTGCGAAAGTCCACCGGTCGTGTCGCCACGAACACCTTAACCGGCCCGCCCTGGCCGAACATCATGATGCCGCGGCTCGCGCCGCCCGGATCGCCCGCGTCAACTGGCCCTCATCGGCATCCGCACCCGCACGGATCACGACGTCGCCCACGACGATCTCCAGCTCGGACGCGCCGCCCGCCGCCGGCGCGGGCACCGCGCTGTCATCGACAACCAGTTCCGCAAAGATCGGAAGCGTCGCCACGCCCTCGGGCAGCACCAGATTGCCCGAGCGCACCTGCTTGCGCCAATCGTAAATCTGCCAGCGGGTCGTGCCGTGCTTGCGCGCAGTATCTGCGACCGTCACCCCAGGCATCATGCTCTCCGCCGCGATCCGCGCCCGCTCCGCCTTCGTGCGCCGCCGCCGCCCGCTGGGACCTTCGATCACTTCCAGCCGGGAAACTCCGACACCCTTCGAGCCGTCCAAATGGACGCCCAATTTGCCGTCTCTCTCCAAAATCCAACACCTCCGATGCACATGTGCGCGGAGAATGCTGGCTTCAGGTCAGAAATGACAGGAGGGGGTCGGCGTTGCGCTTACACCTCTTCGTCGGCTCCGAGACAGGCGGCAAGGCCGCGGCCATCGCCTACACCTTGATCGAAACGGCCAAACTGAACGACGTCGATCCTC
>SKUV01000313.1 GCA_007129775.1 Paracoccaceae bacterium
AAGGTCGATGGCCGAAAACTCGACAAATCCGCCGTCGCCGCTGCCGCGCGCGGCCGCGCTGATCACCGCCTCGGGCCGCAGCCGGGCGCTGCCGTCGGCAAAGACGAAGACAATGCCGCCATGGCCCGCCCCCTCGCCCTCGGCCGCGATCACCGCGCCCGACTGCACCTCGATATCGCCGCCGGGGCGGATGTCGATATGTCCCCCCGCGCCGCCCGGCGTGCCCGCGGTGACCCGCGCGCCGGGGCGCAGGACGATGTCGCCGCCGGTGCGCAGGATCACCCGCTCGCTGCCGCGCACCTGCCCGGCGATGTCGATGGCCGCGCCCGATCCGGGCGCGTTGCCCGCCGCGATGGCGCCGACATGGCCGGGCCGGGGCGCGCCGCTGGCGTCGAAAAACCCGTCGATGAAGCCCTGCGCGGGCGCCGACAGCCCCACCGTGCCCGCGTGGACCGACCCTTGCGGCCCCACCACGATCCCGCTGGAATTCGCGATGAACAGATCGCCCCCGACGGTGCCGGCCTGCATCCCCCGCACCGCACCGTCGATGCGGCTGGCCGGGCCGGTGACGATATTGACGGTCCCGGCCGTGCCCGCCGGCGCATGGATATTCACCACAGATCCGACGCCGGGATTGAAGGCCGAAAAGCTGTTGATCCCGTAGCCACCCGACAGCGTGCCCGTGGTGATGTCGGTCACACCCGCCGCGCCGGGTGTCGCGGTGGTCGCGCTGCGCCCGTCGGGCACGACTTGCGCAAGCAATGCCGGCGCCGTGAGCGCGGTACTGGCCAGAGCCGCGGCCGCGAACGAAAAGGCGGCCCGGACATGCGAACAAAATGACATAATGCAATTCCGGCAACGATGGTCGTCGTCGAGGGGGCGCAGAAAAGCTCCATCGGCGATACACTAAAGCCCGCATTGAGGGATGCGCGCATACCCCATCTGGGGGATGGCCCGGTGTCGACGCCGCTGCGCGGCCCACTTGCCAAGATCGTCCGCGGGCGTAATCTAGGCAGCCATGAAAGCCGGCGGGCGGGTCGCCGGCCCCGGATGAACGGCATGGCGGAGCACCCAATCGCTGCGGGTCGGGCCGACGACCTCGTCCTCGACGTGATCGAGGCGCTTTACGCCTGCCTTCTCGACCCAGAACACTATACCGCGCTGATCGCGGCGCTGGCGGCGCTGACGCAGGCCGCGGCCCTCGGGCGGATCGACTGGGACAACCACGCCCGGCCCGAATTGCACCGCCATGTGGCGACGCTGGAAGCGCTGATCGGTCGGGGCGCCGGTGCGGGGCGCGCCACCGGGCTGGCCAGCCCGCCGCACCGCCCCCGCGCCCTGATCGCGCCCGACGGCCGTATCCTTTCGGCGAACGCCGCCCTTGTGGAGGCCCTCGGCGGCGCCCAGCCGCAGAGGATCGGCGACCTCGATTTCGACGCGGACGGGGCGGCGCGGCTGCGCGGGATGCTGGCGCGGATTGCGAACGGAGGCGGAAACGCCGCGCCCCTGCCTGCGCTGGCGGGGGCGGTGCGGCTCTATCCTGCGGGTGCGGGCGCGCCCTTGCTGCTGGTGGCCAGCCCCCTGCGCGATCCCGATTGCGGGCCTTGCCTTGTGCTGCAGGCGGCGGGCTTCGCACCGTCCGAGCGCGTGCTGCATGTGCTGGGCGAAACCTTCGGGCTGACCGGCGCCGAACAGCAGGTGGCGGCGCTGCTGCTGGCGGGTCACGGGGCCGAGGCCATTGCCCGGATGCGGGGCAGCCGCACCAATACCGTGCGGACGCAGATCAAGGCGATCCTGCGCAAGACCGACACCCATGCGCGCAGCCAGTTCATGCGCCTCATCGCCGCGCTGGCACCCTTCGATCTGCCCTCCGAGCCGATGGCGACGCTGCCGGCAAGGCCGGCGCCCGACGGCCAGCTTGCCCTAGGCGGCGGACGCAGGCTGGCGTGGCGGCAGTTCGGTGCCCGTCAGGGGCAACCGGTGCTGTTTGTGCACGGGATGCTGGATGGCTGGTCGCTTCCCGGTTTCTGGGACGGCGCGTTGGCCGCGGCCGGGCTGCGGCTGATCGCGCCGGCCCGCCCCGGCTTCGGCGCCTCCCATCCGGCGCCGGCGGGTCTCGATCCGCTGCGGGATGTCGGGCGCTGGTCGCGGGCGCTGCTCGATCACCTCGGGATCGACCGTTGCAGCCTGCTTGCGCAGGGCAGCGGCGCGCCGGCGGGCTGGGCCATCGCCGCCGAACTGGGCGACCGGATCAGCGGGCTGGTGCTGACAGCCGGGCTGGTCCCTGGCCTCACCCGGCGCGCGGCAACCGATCTGCCCGACTGGGGGGCCGCGCAATCGACGCTGGGTCGCTGCGCCGCCCACAGCCCCGAAATGGCGGAAATACTGCTTCGGCTGTGCACAGCGCTTCTGGACTGCGGCGGCCACCGTCCATTTGCCCGGACGCTTTACGAAACCAGCCCGCAGGATCGCGGGGTCTGCGCCGACCCCGATCTGTTCGTCCATATCGCGCGCGGCTATGACATGATGCGCGCGCAGGGCCACGCCGCGATGGCGCGCGACGCGGCACTTGTGGCCCGCGACTGGTCGGCACTGCCGCGCAAGGCC
>SKUV01000366.1 GCA_007129775.1 Paracoccaceae bacterium
GGAAGGGCAGCGTGGTCTCGCCGGTCAACCCGTCGGCATCGGTGGCCTCGGCTCGCAGCGCCAGCTTGCCGGGTTCGCCCGCGCGCAGGATCGCACGGCCAAGCGCGTCGAGCGCGACCTCCTCATCGCCGGCGAACAGGCGGATACCGGTGATATCGGCGATACTGGTGGCGACAACCTGCGCCAGCACGTTCTGCCCGGGCACCGCCGGAAAGCCCGGCACAAGTTCGATCCGGACAACCGGCGCCACCGGTTCCAGCGTCGCGCGCATCAGGATGGTCTGGCGCCCGGTGGCCGCGCCATCCGAGGCGATGAATGTAACGTAGTAATCCCCAGCCTGACCCGGGCCCGGCGTCCATGTCACCTGCCCGGTCTCGGGGTCGAGCACCGCGCCCTCGGGCAGATCGCGGGCGCTGAAAGTGATCGGGTCACCATCCGGATCGCTCGCCTCCAGCGTAAAGCTGCCCTCCTGCCCGACGAGGAAGGCACGATCCGAGGCGGCCAGGACCGGCGCACGGTTCACCTTGGCCACGAGGATCGTGACATCCAGCTTGGTGACAGCGCCATGCGGGTCCTGCGCGGCCAACCGCAGGATGTGCTCGCCCGCCTGCCCGTGCTGCGGCACCCAGGCAAATTGCCCGGTGGCGGGATTGAAATTGGCGCCCTCGGGCAGGTCCGAAAGGCGGGTGATCGTGACCGGGTCGCCATCGGGATCGGCGGCAACGACGCTAAAGCGGATCTCGGCCCGCTCGCGCCCCAGTTGCGGGGTCATGGGCACGAAGACGGGCGCGCGGTTCTCGACCGCGACCTCGATCTCCACAGTCTCGAAGCTGGTGGCGTGGCCGTCGCTGGCGCTGATAGTCACGCTGAAACTGCCCGATTGCTGCGCGCTGGGCGTCCAGTCGAACTGCCCGGTCTCCCGGTCGAACCGCGCGCCCAGCGGCAGCCCCTCGGCGGAAAAGGTGATCGCGTCGCCATCGGGATCGGTCGCGCCGAAGACATGGCTGAGCGGCGTGCGAACGACGCCGGCAAGCGTGCCGGTCGGGTCGAGCACTGGGGCGGCATTGTCGGGCCGGACGGTCAGGGCGAAGGCAAGCTCGGTGGTTTCCGGGGCAGTCAGCCCGTCTGCGCCGGTGTCGGTGGCGCTGATGATCACGTCATAGCTGCCGCGGTCGGCGGCGGACGGCGTCCATGTGAGCACGGCGCGGCCATAGATTTCGGGATCGGGCACCAGCGTGGCGCCTTCGGGCAGCCCGGCAAGGCCGAAGGTCAATGCATCCTGATCCAGATCGGAGGCCCGTATCTCCAGCGTGAAGGGCTGCCCTTCGAGCGCGACCACGTCGGATTGATGGGCAAAGATCGGGGGCTCGTTATCGGCCTCGACCTCGACCACGAAAACATAGTCACTCGCCTTGATCTGCCCTGTCGCACCGCCATCGTCCAGCGCGATCAGCCGCAGCGGGTGATTGCCCCGGTCGCCCGCGACGGGGGCGAGCAGGATCGTGCCGGTACCATCGCCATTGTCGGTGAAGGTGATGAAATCGGGCAGCGGCAGACCGGGGCTTTCGTTCAGCAGCACCAGCGTGATCGGGTCGCCATCCGGGTCGCTCGCACTGACCGTCACCTCGCGCAATGTGTCGCGAGGCATGGTGATCGTGCCCACCGGGTCGATCTCGGGCGACAGGTTGACCGGCAGCACCTCGATCTCGACCGTCGTCTCGACCGAAATCGGCGCGCCCACGCCGGCGCCGTCATCGGTGGCGCGGAAGGCGATTTCATATGTGCCGGCCGATTGGGCGCCGGGCTTCCAGAAAAACTCCCATGTCTCGGGGTCAAAGCTGGCCCCTTCGGGCAAGGCGGAAACGGCCTCGATCTCGACACTGCGCGGCATGTCCTCGGCCTCGAACAGGCGGCCGTCCTCCAGACGGACCGAAGGTTCATACCACGGGTTGTCGGGATCGAAGGCGAAGATACGCAGGCTGAAATTCTGCCCCTCGTGGATGCGCAGGCCCGAGAAATCATCGAAAACCGGCGCGCCGTTGGCCTCCAGCACCTCGATCACGGTCGGTTGGACCGCCACCCCCGCGCCATCGGAGACCGCGAAAAGCACCTCGTAGGTGCCGGCCTGAATGTAATTCGGGGTCCAGTTGAATTCGCCGGTCGCGGAATCGAGTGTCGCCCCGAACGGCAACGTGCCGTTCATCACGCCAAAGGTCAGCGGCGTGCCCGGCTCCGCGTCGGCGGTCAGTTGCAGCCGGATCCTGTCACCCTCCTGCACGGTGGCACTGCCCGGTGCGTGCAGGGTTATCGGGCGCTGCGCCTCGGCCACGCGCAATTCCACCTGTCGGGCATCCTCGCGCACACCATCGCTGACGCGCACGGTCATGCGATAGGTGCCGGCCTGATCGTAATCGGGCGTCCAGGCGAAGATACGTGTCGCCGGATCGAAGCTTGAGCCGCCGGGCATATCCTCGATCCAGATGGCGATGGGGTCGCCATCCGGGTCCGCCGCGGCGATCTGGAACTCGATCGGCCGCCCCTCGCGCGTGCCCACCAGTTGCGGAACGCTGAAGATCACCGGCGCGCGGTTGCCGCCCTCC
>SKUV01000232.1 GCA_007129775.1 Paracoccaceae bacterium
CGGATCTCGGTCGTTCGATGAAAGCGGGTGCCTGTATGAAACCTGCCTTGGTGCCTGTTCGGGGTCTTGGTGCGCCCCTCTTCCCGTCTCATCGTGTCATCAGGGATGGCATGGAACTTCATGGTAATCAAGAAAAACATGCCCGGAAAAATCTGGAATCCGGGCGCCCTGCGCGTGGAACCCATGGAACTCGAGGCGAGTCCTGCAAGAAAATTCGCACAATTAGTGCTGATTAGTAATTCAATCGCAATATAAGGTGCACTCATGCCGACCGACACTGCTACCATGAAATACCAGAAAAAATCCAGATTTCGGGATGAAGGAGCCGCCACGCAAGGCCGGCGACCATGAAAAGCCGCCGAATCGGTCGTGAATCACGTGCTTTTCACCGTATGTGATTCGCAATGCGGCCCTTCGGCTGCGTCGGTTCCATGCCCGGCTGTTCGGCAGCACATGCCGGCACCGCGGCGCCTTTGCGCGGCGGCGCCTGCTGTGGACGAAGGGCGGGAGCCAGTGACGCCGCCAGTGAAGCGGATCGGTGAAGCGGATCGGTGAAGCGGGCCGTTCAGCCCATGCCGCCGGCGACCAGATGCCGCGCCAGCCGCCGATAGGGCTCGGCCAGCGGGCTGTCGGTCGCGGCGATGGGGGTGCCGCTGTCGCCCGACAGGCGGGTTTCGATATTCAGCGGCAGCGCGCCCAGAAACGGCAGGTCCAGCGCGCGCGCCTCGGCCTCCACCCCGCCCTCGCCGAAGATATGCGCCTCGTGGCCGCAGTTCGGGCAGACATAGGTGGACATGTTCTCGATCAGTCCCAGCACCGGGGTCTTGAGCGTCTGGAAAGCCGCAAGCGCCTTGCGGGCATCCAGAAGCGCCACGTCCTGCGGGGTGGACACGACGATGGCGCCGGTCAGTTGCGTGCGCTGGCACAGCGTCAGCTGGATGTCGCCCGTGCCGGGCGGCATGTCGACGATCAGCACGTCAAGCTCGCCCCACGCCACCTGCGTCAGAAGTTGCTGAAGCGCCCCCATCAGCATCGGTCCGCGCCAGATCACCGCCTCTTCGGCCGGCAGCATGAAGCCGATGGACATCAGCGTGACGCCATGGGCCTGCAGCGGCAGGATCGTCTTGCCGTCGGGCGAGGCCGGGCGGCGGTTGACGCCCATCATCCGCGGCTGGCTCGGCCCGTAGATATCGGCATCCAGCAGGCCCACCCTCCGGCCCTCGCGTGCAAGCGACACCGCCAGATTGGCCGAGACGGTGGATTTGCCGACCCCGCCCTTGCCCGACCCGATGGCGAGGATGCGGTCCACCCCCTGCGGCCGGCTCGGCCCCGGGGTGGCGTGCCGCCCGATCTTGAGCGACGGGGCGCCGGAAGCCGGTGCAGCGGCGGATTTCGCCGGGCCATGGGCGGTCAGGAGCGCCTGCACCCCGCGCACCCCGGGCATGGCGGCCACACGGATTTCGGCGGCCTGCCGCACCGGCGCCAGTGCCCGCGCCTCCTCGGCGTCGGCGGCCTCGATGACGAAACGCACGCGACCATCCTCGATCGCCAGCGCGCGAACCAGATCGCGCTCGCCCAGAGTGCCGCCCTGCGGCAGGGGCAGGGAGGCGAGCGCGGCAAGCACTTCATCGCGGGCGGGAACGGGATCTGACGGCATCGCGGGTTTGTTCCTTTCTGGGGCGGTCTGACAGGGCAGAGGTCGTCCGGAAATCGGGCCGCGGCAAGGGGCAAATGCGGCAAGGCATTAAAATCCTGCCCGCATTTTCGGCAGGCGCCCCGCAACCGGCTCCAAAAAAGTGCAATCACGCCATGCGCTTGCTGCATGGCAGCAATGCAGAATTCGACTATTGTGCAGATGCAGCAAGCGGCTACATTTGTCCCAACCGAAGCGGTTTGGACAGGCCCGGAGGCGGGCATTCTGACACCCGGACGGATATGACGATGATGGCTTTTGTAACGAACGACAGGTTGAGCGGACAGGGGCTGGCAGCAAGCCTGTCCGAACCGTTCCGGCGCATCCGGGCCGAATTGCGGGCGCGGCGGGTCTATGTGCAAACCCTGCGCCAGTTGCGTGCCCTGTCCTCGCGCGAACGCGCCGATCTGGGGATCGCGCAGACGATGATCACGCGCCTGGCGGCCGAGGCCGCCTGGGGCAAGAAGACGAATAGCTGAACACGAAGGCCCCGATCCTCCTCCCCGGGGTCCTTCGGCAAGAGCGGTGGCGCGTATCCTCCTCCCGCGCGCCGCCGCTCTCAAGAACCGGGCCCGAGCGGCCCAAAGGAATGCGATGCCCCTCCTCCTCCTCCCTGAGGGGCATCGCAGGCAGGGCAGACCGGCCGTCCTCCTCCCTGGCCGGGATGCCCGACACGCCGGAGCCACGGGTTTCGGCAACGACGCGAGCGCCTCTCCTCCTCCTCCCTGGGGTGGCTCGCAGGACAAGGCGGCGGCACCCACCTCCTCCCGGGTGTCGCCGTTTTGTATTCCGGAAGGGGCGCACGCAGCCCAGACCCGGTGCGATCGTGCCGGCAGGGCGGGCCACTTTCCCGAAACAGCCCGGATCAGCCTGCACTTTCGCAAAGGGCCGCGCCCGCGACGCAA
>SKUV01000278.1 GCA_007129775.1 Paracoccaceae bacterium
CGGTGGCTGCCATCGTGTCCACCGACCCCGAGTTCCACCAGGGTCTGTTGGACTCCCTCAACGGTGAGGCGGGTGCATTCCGATTCGATGTGCGGATCGGTGAGCCCTTCACGCAGATCGCGGATCCCCACCTGGAGCAACTTCGGGAGTGGGCTCCCGAGGTGGTCTTCATCGACTTCGAGTCGGACCCCCAGGTCGGACTCAAGTTTGCTGAATACCTCGTGGAGTCCAACCTCGCCCGCACGGTGGTGGGGGCAGGACCGACCGACTCCCCGAACCTCCTTCTTTCGGCCATGCAGGCGGGGGTGGTGGAATTCTTACCGAAACCCTTGGAGGCCGACCAGGTGCAGGCGGCCATGCGGCGCCTACGGAAGCGAACGGGAGCCGGGGGCGACGTCGCTTCAGTGGAAGAGGCCCCGGATGGCCGGACCCTGTGTGTCTTCAGCGGAAAGGGCGGGTCCGGCTCCACAACCGTGGCTGCGAATCTGGCTGTGGAGATCCACCGACTCACCCGCAAGAAGACCCTTCTCCTGGACCTGGACCTGGAGCTGGGGGAGACGGCCCTCCTTCTGGGCATGGAGCCCAGGTTCTCCATCGTGGACCTCATTCGGAACTTCCATCGGGTCGATGCGGGGCTTCTGGCCTCGTACATCGACCGGAACGAGACCGGCGTGGAACTGCTTGGCGCACCTCTCCAGCCGGTGGACTTCGAAAGTGTGGATGGCGAGCGCGTGGCCCAGATCCTGAACTTCCTGAAGGGTCACTACGAGTACATCGTGATCGATGCGCCGAAGACGCTCAACACGGTGACGCTCAGTGCGTTCGAAGCGTGTGACGAGCTCTTCCTGGTGACGACCCCGGACCTTCCGGCCATCCGAAACACCTCCCGCTGTCTCCCGCTCCTCAAGGGCGTGGAGGGGGTACGGCCGAAGGACTGGATTCACCTGGTGGTGAACCGGTTCGACTCCCGGCAGCTCATCAGCCTGTCGGATATGGAAAAGGCGCTCGAGATGAAGGTCTTCGCGACCCTCCGGAACGACTACCAGTCGACGATGGAGGCCATCAACGAGGGGCGTCCGGCCGTGCTCGACCGCAGCTCGGTCTTCGCGAAGGATGTGCGTGCCCTGGCATCGAAGGTGACCGGTATCGATGTGGCGTCCGGGAAGGACGGCGGATTCCTGTCGGGACTCTTCAGTCGCTCACGCTGATCGTTCTCCCACCTCAAGTTCCAGAAAAGGGAAGGACCATGACGAACCGGACTCGCTTCTCCACACTTCCGGCCAAGAAGGAAAGGGTCGGGCGGGCGCGCTGGGAGCAGGAAGCAGACGCGGACGAGGCTGGTGCGATCACGCCAGCGCCCAAGTTGGGCCAAAAGAACTCAGTCGGGGAGGACGTCAACCCGGAAGTTCAGGCCACCCGGACCCGGATCCACCGGAAGCTCATGGACCGGCTGAACCTGGCGTCTCTGGCGGAGCGGAACCGGGACGACGCGGAACAGGAAGTGGGGAACGTGGTCCGGCAGATGCTGACCGACGAGATGGTACCCCTCAACATGCAGGAGCGCGAGCAGGTCGTTGAGCAGATCCTCTATGAGATCTTCGGACTCGGTCCCCTCGAGCCCCTTCTCAAGGACCCTTCGATTTCGGACATCCTGGTGAACACAGCGAATCAGGTGTTCGTCGAGCGGAACGGGCGCCTGGAGGAGGCACAGGTGCGGTTTCGCGACAACCAGCACCTGCTGCAGATCATCGACCGGATCGTGTCTGCCGTGGGCCGGCGCGCGGACGAATCTAACCCCTATGTGGACGCGCGCCTGGCCGACGGCTCGCGCTTCAACGCGATGGTGCCGCCGGTGGCGGTGGATGGCAGCCTGGTCTCCATCCGGAAATTCAAGAAGGAAAAGCTGGGCGTCGACGATCTGGTGCGTTTCGGCGCCTTTTCCGAGGCGATGGCCGCCTATCTGGAAGCTGCCGTCGCCTGCCGGCTGAACGTGATCGTCTCGGGCGGCACGGGTTCGGGCAAGACCACAACGCTCAACGCGCTGTCGTCCTTCATCCACAATGCCGAGCGGATCCTCACGATCGAGGACACCGCCGAATTGCAACTGCAGCAGACCCATGTGGGCCGGATGGAAAGCCGCCCCCCCAATGTGGAGGGCAAGGGCGCGGTGACGCAACGCGACTGTCTGCGCAACGCCCTGCGGATGCGGCCCGACCGCATCATCGTGGGCGAGACCCGGGGCGAGGAAGTCATCGACATGCTGCAGGCCATGAACACCGGCCATGACGGCTCGATGACCACGATTCACGCCAACAGCGCCCGCGACGCCTGTTCGCGGCTGGAAAACATGATCGCCATGACCGGGATCGAAATGCCGATCAAGGCCGTACGCAGCCAGATCGCCAGCGCCGTCAACCTGATCGTGCAGGCAAGCCGGCTGCAGGACGGCTCGCGCCGGATGACCTCGATCACCGAGGTGACGGGCATGGAAGGCGATGTGATCACCCTGCAGGAGGTGTTCCGCTACGAGCGCCTCGGGCTGGAGCCCGACGGCACGATCATCGGCCGGTTCACCGCGAACGGCGTGCGCTCGCATTACGCCGACCGCTTCAAGCAATGGGGCTACGATCTGCCGCCCTCGATCTACGAGCCGGAAGGAAACTGACCATGGTCCTGAGTGCTGCGCCCCTGATCTATATCTTCATCTTCGTCGGCGTCCTGCTGCTGGTCGAGGGGATTTACCTGACGGTCTTCGGCAAGTCGATCAGCCTCAACAACCGGGTCAACCGGCGGCTGGAACTGCTGGAAAAGGGCAATACCCGCGAACAGGTGCTCGAACAGCTCCGCAAGGAGATGTCGCAGCACATGAAATCGCGCGGCATCCCGCTTTACGCGGTGCTGGCCGACAAGGCGCAGAAGGCCAATATCGCCTTTTCGCCGCGCCAGTTGATCATGATCATGATGCTGCTGTCGCTGATCAGCTTTCTTCTGCTGACCGTCATGACCCAGGCGGCGCTGCCGGTCCGGATCATGATGGCGCTGGGGATGGGTATCGGCGCGGTCTTCATGTGGGTCAACAGCAAGGCCAAGAAGCGCCTCGCCATGCTGGAGGAGCAACTGCCCGACGCGGTGGAACTGATGGTGCGCAGCCTGCGGGTGGGCCATCCGTTCTCGGCCGCCGTCGGCATCGTCGCCAAGGAGGTGGCCGACCCGCTGGGCACCGAATTCGGCGTGATCGCCGACGAGGCCGCCTATGGCCGCGACATCTCGGAATCGCTCAAGGCGCTGGCCGAACGGATGGACATGCAGGATCTGCGCTTTCTCGCCGTGGCGGTGACGATCCAGCAGCAATCGGGCGGCAACCTCGCCGAGATCCTCGAAGGGCTGTCCAAGGTGATCCGCTCGCGCTTCAAGCTTTTCCGCCGGGTCAAGGCGATCACCGCCGAGGCGAAATGGTCGGGCATGTTCCTGTCGGGCTTTCCGCTGGTCGCGCTGGTGGCGATCAACGTTCTGCAGCCGAATTACTATGACGACGTGAAGGATACCGCCGCCTTCATCCCGGCCGCGATCGTGGTGGCGGTGTTTCTGGCCGTGAACGTGGTGTTCATGCGCATCATGGTCAATATCAAGGTCTGAGGGGGCGATCATGGACTTCGCTGAAATCATCCTCGTCGTCATTCAGGGGCTGAGCAACCCGCTCGGCATGATCGCCATCGCCGGGGTGCTCGGGGTGGTCCTCGTGATCCTCGCCTTTCTGATCATCGCCGGCCGTCGCCCCGACCCGCTGGAAAAGCTGCGCGAGGATGCGCGCAAGGGTCCGGCCCGCTCCTCCGAATCGCAGGCGCAACTGCGCAGCAGCACGAACGTGGCGGCGGAAAAGCTGGAACGCTATGCCACCTTCCTCGAGCCGCAGGACGCCGAAGAGATGTCTTCGGCCAGGCTGAAGATGATGCAGGCGGGCTATCGATCCAAGAACGCGGTGCGCACCTTTCACGCGATCCAGTTCGCGCTGGGCATGGGCCTCCTGGTCGTCGGCGTGCTGATCGCCATCATCAATTCCGCCACCGGCGAGGTGACGACGACCAACATGATCCTGACCGTGCTGGTGCCCGGGCTCGTCGGCTATTACGGGCCGAAATACTGGCTGGAAAGGCGACGTCAGGCCCGGCAGGAGGAAATCACCGACGGCTTTCCCGACGCGCTCGACATGATGCTGGTCTGTGTCGAGGCCGGCCAGTCGCTCGACCAGTCGATCCTGCGCGTGGCGCAGGAAACCCGCGCGGGCTACCCCGCGCTGGCCGAGGAATTCGAGATCGTGGGGCAGGAGGTCAAGGCCGGCAAGGACCGGGTGACGGTGCTCAAGGACATGTCGGAACGCGCCGGCGTGGCCGATGTGGCCTCTTTCGTCACGGTGCTGGTGCAATCGGCCAGCTTCGGCACCTCGATCGCCGATGCGCTGCGGGTCTATGCCGGCGAAATGCGTGACAAGCGCGTGATGCGGGCCGAAGAGAAGGCAAACGTGTTGCCAACCAAACTGACCCTTGGCACGATGCTGCTGACGGTGCCGCCGCTGATGATCATTCTGATCGGCCCGTCCGTCTATGGTATCTACCAGACGCTGAACGGGACCAATTTCTAAGGGCGCGATGCGCAAATCCCTGATCGCCCTCGCCTGCGCGGCGGCCCTGAGCGGCTGCACGCAAGAGGCCGCCCTCGCGCCCCTGGGCGAAGGCCCGCCACCGCCGCCGGGAACACCCCTCGTGCGCGATGCCGTGGACGGGCTGGAGGTGGGTCACCGGCTGATGGCGGCGGGAGAATACGAGCTTGCCCTGCGCGCCTATCTGCGCGCGGCCGGGCAGCAGGGCGCCACGGTCGATGTGCTGTCGGCGCTGGGATCGGCCAATCTGAGGCTGGGCCGGCTCGGTCAGGCGGAGACGCTTCTGCGCCGCGCGATCGAAGTCGACGACAGCTTCGTGCCGGCGCACAACAACCTCGGCGTCGTGCTGGTGGAGCAGGGCGAATACGGCGAGGCCCGGCGCGTGTTCCAGCTTGCCTTCGCGCTCGACAGTGGCAGATCGGACGAAATCCGCGAAAATCTGCGTCTGGCTATCGCAAAAACCGAAGATCCGGGTTATTCTGCTGAAAACGATACAAATCTGAGGCTGGTGCGGCGAGGCGTGGGCGAATTCCTTCTGCTTTCCACACCGTAGAATTGAGCAGTCAAGAGGACGCAGAAAAATGCGCCATCCTGTATTCGTGTCGCTGGTTCTCGGCGGCGCGCTGGGTCTCGGGGCCTGCGGCGACCGCAACTCCGACGCCGCGGCCGCCCGTGCCATCCAGGACATCAATGTCATTGACGAGACCAACCTCAACGACGTGATGATGACGGTCGCCGACCCGGCCGAGGCGGTGGCCTATTTCCAGAATGCCAGCGCCGCAAACCCCGGGCGGCTCGATCTGAGGCGCGGGCTTGGCCGTTCTCTGGTGCGCGCCGGCAAGCCCACTGAGGCAGTGACGATCCTGCGCGAGGTCGCGGCCCATCCCGAGGCCACGAACGACGACCGGGTCGATTACGCCGATGTGCTGATCCGCACCAACCAGTGGGACCGCGCTGCCGAGGTGCTGCATGCCATCCCGCCCACCCACGAAACCTTTGAACGCTACCGGCTGGAGGCGATGATCGCCGACAGCAAGAAGCAGTGGGACAAGGCCGACAGTTTCTACGAAACCGCCGCGGGCCTGACCAACCGGCCGGCGAGCGTGCTCAACAACTGGGGCTTTTCCAAGCTCACCCGAGGCGATTACGAGGGGGCGGAGCGGCTGTTTCACGAGGCGATCCGCTATGACCCGAACCTCTTTACCGCCAAGAACAACCTGGTGATGGCCCGCGGCGCCCAGCGCAATTACCAGCTTCCCATGGTGCAGATGACCCAGCCCGAGCGCGCGCAACTGCTGCACACCATGGCGCTGGCCGCGATCAAGCAAAACGATGTCAACACCGGGCGCAGCCTGCTGCAGGAGGCCATCGACACCCATCCGCAGCATTTCGAGGTCGCCGTCCGGGCGCTGCGGGCACTCGACGCCAATGTGGTGAACTGATGCTGGCGATGCCGGCCACGGCGGCGGCGTGGCTGCTGCCCTTCGCCACCCCGATCGCGCTGTGGGTGATGTGGTCCGACATGGCCACCATGCGCATCCCCAACAAGGCGGTGCTGGCGCTTATTGCCGTCTTTGCGGTGGTGGGGCTGATTGCGCTGCCGCTGGAGGACTGGCTGTGGCGCTGGTCGCATCTGGCGGTGATCCTGGTGATCGGCTTCGTGCTGTCGAGCCTCGGGCTGCTGGGTGCGGGGGATGCGAAATTCGCCGCCGCGATGGCCCCTTTCATCGCATTGCCCGATCTGGGCGTTTTTTTGCCACTTTTCGCCGCGATACTTCTGGCAGCCTTCGTCGCCCATCGGGCGGTGCGGGCGGTGCCCGCGCTGCGCGGCCTGACCCCCGGCTGGGTCTCGTGGCAGAGCAGACAATTTCCCATGGGCCTCGCGCTGGGCGCGGCGCTCGTGGCCTATCTCGGCTTGGCCGCGCTCCATGGCGCCTGACGCCGCGCGGCTTTGGTTGCAACAGGATGACGTGACACCATGAACATTCACGCGGCTCCAGAAGCCCCTGCCATCGTCCCGCCCCCGGCCCCGCGCACCATCGCCGATACCGGCCTGCCGCTGGTGATGCTCAAGGACCTCGTTCTCAAGACGATCTTCCGCATGTCGGTCGAGCAGGTCTCGGACATCGCGCGGCTGGTCAGCCTGCCGCTGTCGATCGCGCAGGATCTGGTGGATATCTGCCGCGGCGAATCGCTGCTGGAGGCGACGGGGACGCTGCACGCCACATCAAGCAGCGAAATGGGCTACCGTCTGACCGAGGCGGGCAAGGCGCGCGCGCTGGATGCGCTGGCGCAATCGGAATATTACGGCGCCGCACCGGTGCCCATGGCGCAATATGCCGAACAGGTCAAACGCCAGTCGATCCGCAACATCCGGATCACGCGGCGCCAGCTGCTGGATGCGATGGGCCATCTGATCCTGCCCGACAGCCTGCTCGATCATCTGGGCCCGGCGGTCGGGTCGGGCCGGTCGATCCTGATGTATGGCCCGCCGGGCAACGGAAAATCCTCGATCTCGAACGGCATCCGCGATGCCATGGGCGACCGCATCTATGTGCCCCGCGCGGTGGAGCATGGCGGCCAGATCATCGCCGTCTACGACCCGATCGTGCATTCCAAGGCCGAGGCGCTGGTCGATGACCCGACCTGCCTGCGCCGCACCGGCAACCGCTTTGACGCACGTTACGTGCTGTGTGACCGGCCGACGGTGATCACCGGGGGCGAGTTGACGCTGTCGATGCTCGATCTCAACTACAACCCGGTGGCGCGCACCTATCAGGCGCCGTTGCAGATGAAGGCCGCGGGCGGCATCTTCATCGTGGACGACCTCGGCCGGCAGGAGGAAAGCCCCCAGTCGCTGATCAACCGCTGGATCGTGCCGCTGGAAGAGGGCCATGACATCCTCGCGCTGCAATCGGGCGAAAAATTCGTCACCCCCTTCGACACGCTGGTTATCTTTTCCACCAACTTTCACCCCAACGAGATCTTCGACCGCGCGGCGCTGCGCCGGATCTTCTTCAAGATCAAGATCGACGGGCCGGATCAGGACGGGTTTCTGAAGATCTTCGCCATGATGGCGCGGAAAAAGCAGATGCCGCTGGACGAAGGCGCGCTGCTGCATCTGCTGAAGGTGAAATTCCCCACCATCGACAATGTCTATGCCAATTACATGCCGGGCTTTCTGATCGACCAGATGATCGCGATCTGCGAATTCGAGGGCATTCCCTATCAGATGACCCCCGATCTGATCGACCGGGCCTGGGCCAACATGTTCGTGCGCGACGAGACGATCACGAAATAGGCCGGTTGCAGCCGGGCGCGGCGGCCCTATCCTCGCGCCTTATGCACGCCCTGCCCCGCCCCTTCGCCGATTGGTTCGCCGCCCGTGGCTGGGCGCTGCATCCGCATCAGGCCGAGATGCTGGCCGCCGCCGACGCGCCCGCGAAACTGTTGGTCGCGCCAACGGGCGGGGGCAAGACGCTTGCCGGATTTCTACCTTCCATGCTGGAAATCGCAGCGAATCCGGGTGCAGGCTTGCACACTTTATACATTTCCCCCCTAAAGGCGCTGGCGGCCGACATCCGCCGCAACCTCGCCCTGCCGGTGGCCGAGATGGGCCTGCCCATCCGCATCGAGGACCGCACCGGCGACACGCCGGCAAGCCGGCGCAAGGCGCAGCGGGCCGATCCGCCCGACATCCTGCTGACAACGCCCGAAAGCCTCGCGCTGCTGCTGAGCTATCCCGACGCCGGGCGCATGTTCGCCGGGCTGCAACGGGTGATCGTGGACGAGATCCACGCCCTCGCCGAAAGCCGGCGCGGCGATCAACTGATGCTGGGACTTGCGCGGCTGGCACGGCTGGCGCCGGGGATGCGGCGCGTGGGGCTTTCGGCCACGGTGGAGGATCCGGAGGCGCTGGGCCATTTCCTCCGCCCCGGCGGCTGCGCGGTGCTCCATGCCGACCCGGGGCCGGATCCCGACATCGCCATGCTGGATGCGCCCGCGCCCCCGCCATGGGCCGGCGGCGGCGGGCGCCATGCGATCCCGGCGATCCTTGATCAGGTGCGCGGCCATCGCACGACGCTGATCTTTCACAACACCCGCGCGCAGGCCGAGGTTTTCTTTCACGATCTCTGGCTGGCCAATTCCGAGGGCCTGCCCATCGGCATCCATCACGGCAGCCTTGCCCGTGAACAGCGCCAGAAGGTGGAGGCGGCGATGGCGGCGGGCGCGCTGCGCGCCATCGTCTGCACCGGCAGCCTCGATCTGGGGATCGACTGGGGCGACGTGGATCTGGTGATCCAGGTGGGCGCGCCCAAGAACGTCAAGCGACTCGTGCAGCGGATCGGCCGGGCCAACCACCGCTACAACGCGCCGTCGAAGGCGCTGCTGGTGCCCGCGAACCGCTTCGAGGTGGTAGAATGCCAAGCCGCGCTGGAGGCGGTGCGCGCCCGCGATCTGGACGGCGAGCCGCGCGGCCCCGGCCCGCGCGACGTGCTCTGCCAGCACATCCTCGCCACCGCCTGCGCCGGCCCCTTCGAGGCCGATGCCCTTTACGCCGAAGTCACGCAGGCCGGCCCCTACGCCGGGCTCGCGCGCGCCGATTTCGACGCCTGCCTCGATTTCGCGGCCACCGGCGGCTATGCCCTGCGCGCCTATGACCGCTGGCAGCGGCTGGTTTGTCGCGACGGGCTGTGGCACCTGCGCGATCCGCGCGCCGCGCAGGCGATCCGGATGAACCTCGGCACGATCATCGACACCGAAACGCTGAAGGTGCGGATGAAGAACCAGCGCGGCGGCACGCCGCTGGGCGAGGTGGAGGAAGCCTTTGCCAGCACGCTCACGCCGGGCGACACCTTCCTGATCGGCGGGCAGGTGGTGCGCTATGAGGGCCTGCGCGAAATGACCGTGGAAGTGACCCGCAACGCCGCGAAGACACCCAAGGTCGCTGTCTTCAATGGAACAAAATTCGCCACCTCCACCCTGCTTTCGGACCGGATTCTTGCATTTTTCGAACAATCGGACTGGTCCGGCCTGCCACCGCACACTGCTGAATGGCTGCGCCTGCAGCGCAAGGTCTCCACCCTGCCCCGACGCGACGCCCTGCTGATCGAGAGCTTTCCCCATGACGGCCGCCACCATGTCTGCGCCTATGGCTTCGCCGGGCGCAACGCGCAGCAGACGCTGGGGCTGTTGCTGACCAAGCGGATGGAGGAAACCGGCCTTGCGCCGCTTGGCTTCGTCGCGACCGATTACGCCACGCTGATCTGGGGGCTGGAGCCGCTGGCCGAGGCCGCGCCGCTGTTCGAACGCGCGGCCCTGCGCGAGGGGCTGGAGACATGGCTGCAGGGCAATGCGGTGATGAAGCGGACCTTCCGCGCCAGCGCGATCATCGCCGGGCTGATCGAG